>CANIVF010000026.1 GCA_947470895.1 Bacteroidota bacterium | reverse complement strand
TTAAGCAATTTAAAAACTACGGGAGGCTATATCCATGAAAATTTAATAGAGCGTGTTGAGGGAAAATTAGGACATCTTGAGAGAGCTCAATATTTCTGTTACAAATGTGCAAGCAACATGGAAGAAACGGCAATCGATATCTTTCACTGTAATCAATGTCATGTGACCTATGATACTACTAAGTTTAAATTCGAAAGACCTCATAAGCATCTAAAGACACCTAAATAGCGAGATAAAAGTAATGACGAACATGATGACTTCGAATTTTAATCAAATCGAAATTTATGAACGACAACGTACTAATAAATATAGTGAAGCTGCTTCAGACGCTAAGAAGATTGCCCAAGGTCAAACTCAACTGGAAATCAGTAGGTTCCAATCCATTCAACACATCATTATAATAAACCTCAATTGGTCAACAATTCTGAATTAAACACGTTAAGCTCAGTCTATGGTCGAGTTCAACGAATCCATATTGGCAAGCTTAATATTTGATGGCTATTTATTCATTTTATACGTTCCCTTTCCGAAACATGCCCTATTGGTTCCGACAAAACAAGAATTGCCAGATGAGATTATCAGCGATTTGGGTATACCACAAATTGCAATAACAGACCCAAAAATTGTTGAAATGTCTAATGGCAACATTCCATATTTTACTTTCTATGTCTCAGACAAATACTTACTGCCGAGTTACTGAATAATTACACAGCTAATTTCTTGAAGCATCAGTACAAGAATAATATAGCTCTTTTGGAGGCTTTAATATCGGGCTATAAACGGCTATTATTTTAACATACCTGTGATGTCCTTTTAAGGCATTGAATGATTCGTAATTCAACATTTTCGACCAGAGTTCAATTGATCAATTTCGGTAAATAAATAATCCTAAATAGTGGTTAATGGGTCAAACCCATCTATACGAATGACTCAATGGTGACCAGAAATTTTTGTCAATCACCAAGTCCCTCAAGATCGTTCATATGAAGGCTTTTGGTGTATCTGTCTTAATGATTATCCAATAAGAGAAGAGAGGTAAAAATGTTACTAAGTTTGTTACTAACTTTTTAATAACGTTGTTTTTAATACTAAAAACAACGTTATTTTATTAAAATGTCGAGATGAGAGGATTCGAACCTCCGGCCTCCACGTCCCTAACGTGATGCGCTAACCGGGCTGCGCTACATCTCGAAAATACAGGGCGTAAAAGTAACAAAAATCAGATTAGCACAAACTCAATTTTTATTATAGCGTGTAGTAATTCAATTCAGTGGCCATGGGGAAAAGATAATTGCCAGTCAGGAGTGTAAACATACGATGTGAACATTGGTGGAGGCATCGCAAATTTCGAAAACACTTTGTATTCGGAGGATAATGCAACAACAAACCCAACACCAATCATGAGTAACAAAAAAAATTTAACTCCTTTTCAAAACGAAAATGCACAGAGCGGATTTAATAAGGAAAAGGACGAAGTAGTAATAACAGCCCAATATGAGTATCATCAAGTAGTGGCTTCCATATTAAAATGCAGCACCATTGAACCACATTAACTTCTTTTTGGAGAGATTGAAATTATTGCATCCAACGATGAATACCAATTTTAGCTACCCATTTCTCAAGTATTGTTTTGGATTTTCATTGATTGTTTTTTTCTAATTGTAAGCAGATTTATGACAAATTTACTTTCAAGAACTCTTCAGCGCTGCATCCAACCGTTCAGTGATATACTCTCGTTCCATTTGCGATAATCCGGAATTTCTTTCTTTAATCTCCGCGTTGATCTTAGCAAGCTCTTCAATTTCGATCGTTGCGAATCGATGCTCTTCTACTTTTAATAGATTATCATAAGGTCCCTTTCCGGATATCAGTTTAACGAAGACTGGTGAGGTTTCTAAAGCGATGAACAACAAAATAATAAACCACTCTGCCCACCACATCGAATTGTTTTGTTGGGTGATTCTGCTCATGGCTTCGATGCGTGCGGCTGGGCCGTTTACTTTTGCTTTTTCGATCGCAGCAATTTCTGCCATCAGTGTAGAATCATTTTGATGAACCCTTTTTTCTAAGGAAGTAATCCGGTTTTCATGGTCAACTTTGAGTTGAATCAATTCTTTTTCGGCAGCTTCTGCATTAGTTTGCTTGATTTTATAAATCGGACCAAGATTTCTTTTCTTACTGCCTCCGGTGCCATCAGCTTCCTCACGGGCAATACGCTGCAGGTCGTCACGCAGCATGGTTTTGGATTGCACCTCTTGTTTTAGTGTGTTGATTTCGGATTTTAAGCTATCCTGTGTAGAGGTAAATCGTGCTTTCACCTCGGCTTCCTGCCGGGCGCGTTGTTGAAGGTCCATAACGATCAACTCACCATTGATTTCTTTCTCAAAGATTTTTAATTCAAGAGGTTTAGCAATGACAATGGAGATGAGGATGGCCAATAAAATCCTTGGTATCGACATCAAAAGTTCTTTTCTAAACTTACCTTCTTTCCGCATGCTCGATACAATAAAACGATCGAGATTGAAAATCAATAAACCCCAAACCAGGCCACAGGCAATCGCTATCCAGATATTTTCAAACACGGTATAAAGCGCATATCCAGCTGCTAGTGCGGCAAACAAACCCGTGAAGAACACAGTGGCACCAATGCCGGCATATTTACTTTTTTCCGAAGGGCACTTTTTTAATGTGGCGATGTCCGCTCCGGAGCATAAACAGAAAAAGGATGTTACTTTGTTGCATGATCTAGCTAACGGGCGACATGATTCAAATATTGCTTGAGACGAGTCAATTTATGTGCCATCATATCGATGGGACTTTTTCAGTGTAATCCGTGTTAATCGTTGCTTACCGATGTGCAAGAATGAACACACGTATGTTCAATTTTGAGGTTTACCATACTTTTTTAGAATAAAACTTAATCTTATTACATCGATAAATAGTAATATTGTTTGTTAGGAGGAAGTAAAATAAATCGAATAATGAGAGTAATTTATCTGGTCATTTTTATTACGATGAGTTGCCGGCCTTCAAATCAAATCGGGGAGCTTGTTGGTGTTCCTGTTCTTCGATATCTGGAGGGAACGTATTGGGTGTTGGAAGAACTCAACGGAAAAGTAATTCGAGCGGTGGAAGGTCAAAAAACTCCTTTTGTTTTTTACCTCAAGGGGGGTAGTGTAGTGAGAGGTTTTGGGGGGTGCAATTCATTCACAGGCACTTTTACAAAAGAAGGATCGATGGTGAGTGCCAAGCTGGCATCTTCACGCATGTTTTGTGAAGGTAAGATGGATGTAGAAACAGAGTTTTTCAATGTTCTTGGTACTCCTTATAAATTTCAATTAGAGGAGAATCATCTCTTGTTAAAAGATAAGGGCAAGTTAGTGGCTGCGTTTCATGCTGAAGTGAAAGCATCCAATTAACCACGGCTGACCTTTCAATCATGTCAAATAAGTTTCGATGAAAAAGCTACT
The DNA here is from genome assembly GCA_947470895.1 of Bacteroidota bacterium. Classification (GTDB taxonomy): domain Bacteria; phylum Bacteroidota; class Bacteroidia; order Cytophagales; family Cyclobacteriaceae; genus ELB16-189. The sequence goes on along the minus strand of CANIVF010000026.1, from coordinate 51,934 downwards.
TCTGTTATTTTTTCTTGTGCAAGTAAGTGCATCGTTTTCTCAGAATTCAATGGTGATCAATGCCGATCTCGGAAAAGAAAAAATAAGCAAACACATCTATGGTCATTTTTCTGAGCATTTGGGCCGATGCATTTATGGTGGATTTTACGTGGGTGAAGGAAACACGAAAATTGCCAATACGCAAGGAGTTCGCAATGATGTGGTGGATGCGTTGAAGAAACTAAAAGTTCCCAACCTGCGCTGGCCTGGAGGCTGCTTTGCGGATACCTATCATTGGAAGGATGGTGTCGGTCCCAAAAAAGACAGACCTACTATTGTCAACACCTGGTGGGGCGGTGTTACGGAGGATAATAGTTATGGTACACACGATTTTTTAAATATGTGTGAACTCATTGGTGCCGAACCTTACTTGTCGGCCAACGTAGGCAGTGGCACCGTTCAGGAAGTTTCAGAATGGATTCAATACACCAATTTTGGTGGTGTGAGTCCGATGTCGAAATGGCGTATGGAAAATGGTAGAGAAAAACCCTGGGATGTAAAATTTTGGGGAGTAGGTAATGAAGCATGGGGATGTGGTGGCAATATGACGGCAGAATATTATGCCAACATCTATCGGCAATATGCCACCTTCATGACCGATTGGAGCAACAGTGGTAAACTTTTCAGAATTGCCTCCGGGGCCAGTTCATCCGATTATCACTGGACGGAAGTGCTCATGCGCGAGATTCCTCATGCTATGCTGGAGGGTGTTGCCTTACACCACTATTCAGTCATAGATTGGAACACGAAAGGATCGGCCAAAGACTTTAGTGAAGAGCAATATTTTCAGATCATGCAAAGGGCTTTGTTAATGGATGAATTGATTGTCAAGCACTCCAACATCATGGATAAGTATGATCCTGCAAAGAAAGTAGCACTGGTTGTGGATGAGTGGGGAGGATGGTATGATGTAGAGCCTGGAACCAATCCCGGTTTCCTGTATCAACAGAATACCATGCGCGATGCGATATTGGCTGGAGCCACATTAAACATTTTCCACAATCATAGTGATCGTGTACGCATGGCAAACCTGGCGCAGACCGTAAACGTTTTACAGGCTGTAGTTCTTACGGAAGAAGAGAAAATGTTGTTAACACCAACCTATCACGTTATGGAAATGTATAACGTGCATCAGGATGCTACACTTTTGCCACTGGAATTAAAATGCAATCAATATGCTTTTGGTGCCGAAAAATTACCAGCAGTTTCCGCTTCTGCTTCACGCGATAGCCAGGGGTTCACTCATATTTCGTTGGTAAACATCGATTCTAAAAACAGCCAGGAGATAATAATCGATATGCGTGGCGCGAAGTTCACAACGGTAACGGGACGCATATTAGCCAGCGAGAAGTTACAAGATCACAACTCATTTGATGCTCCTCAAAAAGTGAAGCCAATGATCTTTAAGCAAGTGACGCTGAGTAATAATTCACTCAAGGTGACGCTACCAGCTCATTCTGTCGTGGTGCTGGAATTAAAATAGATAGTAATTACCGATTGTATTCCGACAACCAGTGAAATTGTCTTTCAGCCAATTGAAAGTGCCTGCGACTTTTTACCAGCTCAACAAACACAGAATCATTTCTGATTTTGGCCCAAAGGCGGATGGTATTCGGGTTCGGTAATTCGTAGCGGCTATTAAAAAGAAACGTGCTGTCACCGGTCACCGATCGTTTGATAAATGACAGGGTGTTCGTAGCTGCATTAGGCGTATAGTTAAAATAACCTCTATGATAGCGCTGCCGGAATAACGTGTCTGCTGAATTGACACTACCCATTCCACTCGTTTCAAAAATCACATCTTTCCAGACCACCGTGTCGCTTGCTAAAATTGCCACCGTATCGTGATTGATAATAAATGTTTTTACATCATACATTCCTGTTGGTATCTGTGCAATCTCACCTGTTGATGGGGTATCTGTATAACGCTGATAAGAATCAATAAAAGGCAAGATGGCTGTTGCCAACACAAAACCTGACTTCAGTGCGAATCTTCCATAGCGTAACCACTTTTTGGGAAGGCTTATCTGATAGCTGTAAGAAGGAGAAACAGGCTGATTTAATACAAAGAATTGCAACAGGCGCTTAGCATCATAGGCCAAAAGAAACAAACTATAAGACAGAAGGTGCATTGAAAATAATTTCACCGGAATATCATAACTCAGGTTAAGCATAACGACATTGGCAAACACACCAGCGGCAACGCATAAACCCATCGTCACGGTTTTTCGATTAAGTAAAAGCAATCCTGCCAGCACTTCCATCACACCAGAAAAAATCTGGTAGGGCTCTGAGTATCCAATAAACATCCACGATAATCGCATAGGCAAAAAGTCGCCCAAAGGAGTTGCCAGTTGACTCAGATTAGGGAAAACCATCTGCAACGCAAATAGTTTGATGATGCCATAGCTCAATGTCTGCATGGCAATAAAATATCTTACCAATGTGCGTAACCAATAGTCGCTTTTAATATAATGTGTGTTTTTGCGATCCACCACACTCCAGATCAGGCATCCTAGGATGGCCAGGCACAGATAAAGCCATAGTTGTGTCCAGGCATACGAGGTATCTCCACTTCCATTTAACGGAACCAGCACTTTTCGCACATGAAAAATATGATCATTGGCAGCGTAGACTAACCAATCAATACATTGATAATAGTATTGAGTCACATAACCTACTCCGGGAATCACAGCTAGCCATGTCCATGGTGTGATTTGGAGTAATAGATAAATGAAGAAAAACCGAAATGATATTTTTCTCCAGATATTCCATGGGTTCATGGGGTTTGAACCGGTAATGTTCATGGCTACAGTGGGTTTAAGAGAAATCCCAATTTACATTTTCCTTCTAAAAGGAGAGCATGATGAAATTTAATTTAATGAACTTTCTTTAAGACAACTCTTTGTAGATTATCTACGGAGTAATTAATCACAGGACGATCAGCTATTGGTATTTTTTTTCCGGATGTAACTTCAAAAATTAATTCTTTCGCACGCAATTCATACGAGGAGGTGAGGAAGATGCCCTCCGTTTCAAAGATGCTGTATAGCTTATTATTGAAAAGATAGTCTGTTAATTCAATACCATTTTTCTCATCGGTCACATAAATGTTTTTGTCGGCATCCTTAAGACGTAATGTATAATCTTTGGTCATGGGTAACTTTTCCGATAGATACTCGGTCTTCCACACCCACTCAGCGGGCTGGCCTGTTTTTGCCACGGTTAAAATCACCTTCACACTATCTTTCAAAGATCCGCGATTAAATAGGTGCATGGTTCCCTTCCAGGTGCCCACACATTGATCTGGGAAGGATTGAGCGTAAATGCTATTCAAGGTTAGGATTATCAAAAAAATCAAGAAAATACTTTTCATAGGCGGATGGCAAGTTCAATTAAAATCTGCTTCAGCTATTTACTGTGCATGGCGGTTTTGTGAGCCGATTGATACATTTCTATTCTTATGGCTACATTTTTCCGAATGTTCATGTAAAATAAATTCATATCAGCGCGGTGCCAATTTTTCGTGCGCAAGAAAACACGACCTTTTACATAGGGCTTATTAATCCATAGAATATGGTGATGATTTTGTGCATCAACAGCATTCGGAACAAATTTAAAATGTAATCCTACACCTCCGAGGTTCAATTCTTTTGCGGCAAAGTCTTCGCTGGAATTCCATAACAAAGGATTGGTGGAAATAGAATTTTTGAAATATGAATCATAGTTGTTTGGAGTGAAATCCCTGGCAAAGGTATTCCATGAAGCCCATACATTTATTTCATCAGGTCTTTCTGTTGGGAAAATACCAGCAAACGCGTCAGGAGCAATAGCTCGTCCCACGAGGTAAGCAACCACCAATTTTTCCTTCAAGTCTTTGTCCACAAAATAATCTTTGATCAGGCGCTCGGCATGATAGCTTCCCTGGCTATGAGATGCAATGACGATTGGTCTTCCCTGGTTGTAGTATTCCAGATAATATTCAAAGGCTGATTTCACATCGGCATAAGCAATTTCCAAAGCTTGCGCTCCATCTTCCTTGTTCGTTGTGTAAAATGAGTACAGATGTGCCTGACGGTAATAAGGAGCGTAAATCCGGCAAGAGCCATTGAATATACTGGCCTGATTTAATATGGTACTGAGCTGGGTGCTCTTGTTCAGGGCTACATCATTCACATCGGCATTCCAATGATATGAATTCGTTGGTCCTTCTGTAAAGGTAGTTGGGTAAATGAAAAACACATCTGCAGTAGCATTCACTTGAAGATTCTGAAGTCCTGAATGATGGGGAACGCTATCTGCGGCATCTGCTTTTTCGGGTAATGATGCCCAATGTTCTGCGTTATCGTAGTTAGGAGCTTTAGGGATTAACGAATCTTTGAAGTTTACTTTTACCACATATAATTGATCACCGCAAGAGCTAAGCGTAACTACAAAGATCAATAGACCGATCGACTTCTTTATGTTCATAGGTTTATACTTCATGATGGGTTTCGGAATCGTGTTTATACAACAAGCCATTGTTCTTCGGGTTGCCCTATGGCCATAAACGTAGTGCGTGTTGGAATTTCCAGATACGGATAGGTGACTTTAGAAAGAAAAAGTCCTTGCGGGTAAGCCACATCCAGAATCTTAGGGGTTTCTCGTGTGATCAGATAACTTTCAAACTCATCAACACTGAGTTCGCGCTTACCAACTTCGATCAGCTTGCCTACGATCAGGCGCACCATGCGTCCTAAGAAGCGATCTGCTGAGATTTGAAAGCGAAGACGATCACCTTTGGAATCAACAAATAAAATAGCGGAAGTAACTTTGCAGATGGTATGAGGATATACATTCGGTGATTTACAAAACGCCCGATAGTCGTGATACCTGGTGAGCAACGAGACAGCTTTATTCATGGCCTCCACATCCAGATTTTTCTCCGGATACCAGGTGCTCATACTGTTTAGAAACGGATCTTTATAGGTATGAATAAAGTAGTCGTACCTTCTTTGTGTAGCATCAAATCGAGCGTGCTGATTTTCCTTTACCGGGATGATTTCAAAAATAGCAATATCATCGGGTAACATTTTGTTCACCCGGAACAACAGATCATAATCCCACTCATTTTTTACATCCATATGAAAGAAAAACTGGCTGGCGTGCACCTGTGCGTCCGTGCGACCACATCCCATCACCGAAATGTGTTCCTTTAGCATTTTGGTGAGCAAGGTTTCCACCACTTCCTGAACACTATTAGCATTGGCTTGACGTTGCCAACCCCGGTAGTGGTGACCATGAAAGCCTGTATGAAAAAAGTACCTCAACGAGTTGAACGGTTTATGTGGTGGATCATTGAAAGGGATGAAAACAAATATAAAACTACCGACCGAGGTACCATCATTCCGTAAAAATAATACTATTTGTGCCGATGCTCATTATTTTACAAATATGTTCCATAATCAACTGTGGTTTGTCATGAAAAATTCCATACTCTTTTTTATCACAATGCTATTTTCGGCTTCCTTGTTTGCCCAAACCGGAAAGGTTATGGACAACCTGAGTATGCCTAGTAAAATTTTAAAAGGCGACCGCAAGTATGCTGTGTATCTTCCGCCAGATTATGAAACCTCCCAACGCAGTTATCCTGTGCTATACTTGTTGCACGGAGCCGGTGACGACCAAACGGGATGGGTTCAGTTTGGCGAAGTGTTGAACATTACGGATAAGGCAATTAAAGAAGGCAAAGCAACGCCTATGATTATTATTATGCCGGATGCAAAGACTGGCCAGATGGGATATTTTAACAACCTTAAAAATGATTGGCGCTACGAGGATTTTTTCTTTGAAGAGTTTATGCCCTATGTGGAAAAGACTTATCGCATTAAAAGCGAAAAACGTTTCCGTGCCGTAGCCGGTCTTTCTATGGGTGGTGGAGGATCATTTATGTACGCGCTGCGTCATCCTGAATTATTTTCTTCTGCCTGTCCGCTAAGCGCTTACATCGGTCCCCTCACGGTGGCTGATTTCAAGATGTTTTTAGAACGCTCTAATCAAAAGGCTACCGATGCGGAGATCGAAGCCTATATTAAAAGACACAATGCCATCTCCTTGATCAATGAGGTTAAGGATGATCAGAAGAAGGCGGTGCGTTGGTACATCGATTGTGGTGATGATGATTTTCTATATGAAGGAAACGCCCTTGTTCATATTGCTTTGAAGAAAAAGGAAATTCCACACGAGTTCCGCGTTCGCGATGGTGCTCACACCTGGACCTACTGGCGCGATGCCCTGCCTACCGTGCTCAGTTTTGTGTCAGATGCATTTCACCAGTATTAAAACAAACGGTAGTTCTGGATTTAAAAAAAACTTGAAATATTCCGGCAAATGATCAGGTTGGAGGGTTACTGGGGCTGCGCTGTAAGCGATTCAACAGTTAACTTTGTAACGGTATACAGAGTTTATTTGAATGTGCGTGCTGAAATTTTATAGATACATCCCGGTTATCCTTCTTGTCTTTTTGCTTGTACCGGTTAGTCAATCGCACGCCCAGCTAGCTGCTGAACGGATTGCCTGGAACAGGCTGCAATCTGGAAAGTGGGAGAGTGCACATAGGCTGCTTCAAAAAGCATTACGAAAGGATTCTTCTAATCTTGAAGCTAACTATGTATTCGCTCATTGGTTCTTTGACAGGGCCAATCCAAATTTTCAGATTGATTCTGCTCATTATTACATTAAAAAATCGATTCAGAACTATGACACGCTTGCGTTCCGGGATAAGGAGCGCGTTCTTAAGTTTCCCATCGACAGCTTACTATTAAAAAATCTGCTCATCAGAATAGACAGTGCTGCCTTTGAAAGAGCGAAAAAGGTGAATACTGAAGTGAGTTATATTCAATTCATCAAGGATTTCCCTACTTCGTTGCAAATACATAATGCTATGGAGCTCAGAGATGAAGTGAGCTTCGTGGAAGCATTAAAAGTAAACACGTACGAGAGTTATCATTTATACCTTTCGAAATATCCACGGTCGCATCAAGCTAAAGATGCTACAGAGCGCTATGAAAAATTACTCTTTGATGACAAAACGAAAAACAAACGCCTAGCAAGCTTTAAATTATTTCTCAAAGAATATCCGGTAAGCCCTTACGCAGCGGAGGCACACAAGCAGATTTTTGAAATATCAACCGCTACGGGAAGGCCCGAGGATTTTTTTAATTACCTGAAGGAGTATCCTTCTTCAAACTATGAAAAATTTGCTGGAGACATCTTATTTCATATTTATAACGACCGTGATGAGGCTACTCCGGTTTCTGTTCTTAACGATTCATTGAAGCATGTGTTAGAATTAAATTCATTATTTTGGATTCCCTTCTTAAAGAATAATCAGTTTGGTTTTATGGATCAAACCGGAAATGAAGTATTGCCCCCTCAATTTCACGATGTGCGCGATGAATATAAGTGTGGTCCAATCGTAGACGATATTCTTGCTCTGCCCGATGGATATTTTAGTCGCACAGGAAAAAAAATAGCGAATCACACATCATCAATAAACACTATTGGGTTGGGTTTTCTTGCCGTAAGTGAGCAGGGTTGCCAACGATTGATTCATAAGTCGGGAAGAACGATAATTTCGGATTGCTATGAAGAGTATAGGATCATGGCTGATCACTTTATTGCAGCCAGACAAAATGACCATTTTACACTTTATACATTAACTGGAAGAAAAATTCCACTCGCAGGCATAGCCCAAATTAATGAAGCAGAAGGACTTATTCTATTAACAAAATCAGAAAAAATAATCATCAATACCATTAGCCAATTGGCCGCCCTGGCTAACGGAAGTTCCTTTCATGACGAACTGGTTTTCGATGAGGTACTAGCCGTTGATAAAGGCTTACTGTTGGTGCGCAATAGTGGACTGGAGGGAATACTGGACAATAATCTAAATTATGTTGTTCCATTAGGCAGGCACACTCTTACTAAAACTCCGTTTGGATTGATTGAAAAGGAAAATGGCAGAATAACGGTGCATGGTCTAACTACTGAATTTGAAAACACAACTTATGATAATATTATCTATCATCGCAACTGGTTAGTGTTAATGGATGGTGATAAAACTCAACTCTTCGATATTCCATCCAGGCAATTGATCGAAGCAGATGCCGATAGTGTAAGATTCGATCGCAGCCTGACTTTCATACATAAAGACAATGTTCATAAAGTGTACTTATCGCCAAAGCATTCACTTCTTCTTCAGGCGGATTCTAAAATTCAGTTTATTGCTTCACGCGATTCAGTACAATTCTTCTTTACGGAGACCAAAAAGAATCGTGCCGTTTTTACATTAGATAAAGGAGATCAGTTATTTGTTACCGACTATGAAGTGGTGGAATCACTGGGGGCTGATTATTTTGTGGTATCGAAAGGAACTAAGAAAGGTGTGCTGGGTCGCAATGGAAAACCTGTCGTGCCAGTGGAAATGGATGCCATCATCCTTACCGATAAAAACAGTTTATCATTATTGAAGGATAAGAAGTTTGGCTTGTTTGAGTTGCGCACCAGAAAATATTTCAAGCCTGTTTATGAACGCAATCCAATACCGCTCGATAAAAAGAATTTGATTGTATATAAAGACGGTTTTTATGGCCTCATCAATTTTGATAGTAAGGCGGTAACGGAATTTAAATTTTCAGAAGTTCACGCTTGGAGTGATTCTGTGATCTGGGTGAAAAAAGATTTTCAATGGACATTAATAAATTATGTTTCGCAGCAAGTAATACTCGATAAGATTAAAGACTTCTTATGGATAAAAAATTCGGAGGCTGAGAAAATTGCGCGAATCCACCGGGAGAATTATTATGGCATAATCAGCAATCGAAAAGGTATCATGATACCAGCTACGTTTAGCCAGGTTATCAACCTTGGCACATCCGATCAACCTTTTTATTTTACAGACAAAGAAGTTGAAGAAGCGGGAATATTTGTTGTTGTCTATTTTGATGGGCAGGGCAACTTGATACGAAAGCAAGCTTATGAACTAGAAGAGTATGAGCGCATCCTATGCGAGGATCAGTGATCTTTTGATTAATTTTACACTTCCGTTTATTCATTAATGATCGATATGAAAAAAAATGCAGTCGTTGTTGGTCTCGTGTTATTTACTCAGGTATTGATAGCGCAAAACCATCCTAAATTAGTGGTGGGTATTGTGGTAGACCAGATGCGCCAGGAATATCTTTATCGTTATGAAAGTAAATTGGGACCGAATGGATTTAAACGGTTAATGAATGAAGGCTTCATGCTTCAGAATGCACATTATAATTATGTACCTACCGAAACAGGGCCTGGGCATGCTTCCATTTTTACGGGGAGTACTCCAGCTGTCCATGGTATTGTGGCCAATGAATGGTACGACCGATCGTTAAAGACAGAAGTTAACTGCGTAAATGACCCCAAACAAAAACCGGTAGGCACGGATGTCGGGGGAGCGGTGTCACCATGGCGACTTCTATCCACGACCATTACCGATGAATTAAAGTTAGCATCACAACAGCGGGCAAAAGTAGTTGGCATTTCTTTGAAGGATCGGGGCGCAGTGCTACCCGCTGGGCATATGCCTGATGGAGCATATTGGTATGATGGAAAAACCGGAAAGATGATTACAAGTACCTACTACTATGACACGCTTCCCAAGTGGGTTCAAAAATTCAATGACCTTAAGTTGGCAGATAAGTATTTAAATCAGGAGTGGAATACACTGTTGCCAGTAGAACAATATGTTGAGGCTGGGCCTGATGATTCTCCTTACGAAGGAAAATGGAAAGGCAAAGACAAACCAACGTTTCCATACAATCTTATAGAATTGAGGAAACAGATGGGGGGCTTTAATTTGCTTACAATGACGCCTTGGGGTAATACCATCGTGTCCGATTTTGCCAAGAGTGCTTTGTTGGCCGAAGGATTAGGTAAAGATGAAATCACTGATTTTCTGACTGTCTCATTTTCAAGCACAGACATCATCGGCCACGCCATGGGCCCCAATGCGGTAGAACTGGAAGATACCTATTTACGATTAGATAAAACACTCGAGGACTTACTTGTAACCTTAGATAAAGAAGTGGGTAAAGGAGCATATACTGTTTTTCTTACCGCGGATCATGCGGTAGCTGAAGTTCCACAATACTTGATTGATCAGCGAGTGCCTGCCGGATATTTCAGGCCAGCTTATGTGGAGGCAAATCTGATTGAACATCTTCAGAAATATTTCCCTGGTAAGAAAATCATTGAAAAAATGAGTACAGAACAAGTGTACATTAATCATGAAGCTTTTGGCTCTGATCCGCGTTCTTCCGGTATTGATTTAATGATAGCATCCGAACTGATAGCGAATTTTTTATTGAAGACGGAGGGCATTGCTCAGGTTTTTTCTTCAAGCGTATTGAGGCAGGCTGCTTATGGTGAAGATGGGGTGCGGGGTAAAGTAGTGCGTGGATTTAACGCTAAACGATGTGGTGATGTTGCCTTTGTGCTTGAGCCAGGATGGTTGGCCTGGAGTAGTGTTACCGGATCAACGCATGGATCTTCTTACTCGTATGATACGCATGTTCCGATTTTATTTTATGGAGCGGGAATTAAGAAAGGAAGTTCATCACAGTTTCATACGATTACTGATATTGCTCCAACGCTTTCTGTATTGCTTAAAATTAAGTTTCCTAGCGGTAATACAGGCCAGCCGGTGACCGAGGTGTTGGACTAATGAAAAAGGGTGACAATAAGATCACCCTTTAATTTCAGTTCTATACTAACTAATGGAATTCTTAAAAGCTTAGCTACCAAACACACCAAACATATTCAGGATAACAATTCCGATGATAATCGGACAAACAAACCGGATCATGAATAACCAGATTTTGTAAGGTGCTATCCCCAAAATCTTTCCTGATTTAAACGTGGGCATTCCGAAGGCTATTTCATCAACAAGTATTTCTGTTTTGATAAACCAGCCTGTATATACGCATGTTGATAGCACAACCAGCATCATGAGCAAGCTGCCAAATAAATAATCTAAAATATCCATCACACCGGTTTTAATCACACCAAGAAAATTTACCTGAACGATAGATAAACCCTCAAGGGCACCGGTGGAAAGTGCTGATGGAATGCCCAATAGAAATGCTGCAATGGCTACCGTCCAGGCCGCCTTCTTGCGGTTCCAATTCTTCTGATCCATGAAATAAGCCGAAGGTGCCTCTAACATCGAAATAGTAGAAGTGATAGCTGCAAAAAACAACAAGAGGAAAAACAATGCCCCGGCAATATTGCCAAGTGGCATCTGTTGAAAAATATTGGCCAATACATTAAAGACCAAGGTAGGACCTTCTGCCGGTGATTGATTGAATGCAAACACAGCGGGAAACACCATAAAGCCTGCAAGCAATGCCACGGATGTATCCATGGCACTCACCCACAAACTGGAGGTAACAATGTTTTGATTTTTATTGAGGTAAGATCCGTAGGTGATCATCATACCCCAGCCAACGCCTAATGAAAAGAAAGCTTGTGTTAGGGCGGCCAGCACGACATGACCATTTATTTTTGAAAAATCGGGTACCAAATAATACTCAATTCCTTTACCCGCTCCCGGAAGTGTTACACTGCGTAAGATCACGAGTATCAATAATACGAAGAGCATGGGCATCAAAATCTTGGTTGCTTTTTCGATACCTCCTGACACCCCTGCTAAAACAATATATGCAGTCATTAAGATGACAGCACCGCCAAGGGGTATTACATACGAAGGATTTGCAATGAATTCTGAGAAGGATATTTTTAAAGAAAAGAGCGATGTAAAAATGTAGCCCACAGTCCAACCGGCAATCGTGCTGTAATAGCTAAGTACTACAAATGTTACAATCAGAGGAAGTACACCAATCAGGCTTATCCAAAATTTATTGCCACCCAATTTCTGAACTGCCCCCACTGGATTTTTACCAGTCAATCTACCAATAGCAATTTCATTGATGAGCATTGGCATAGCAACCAGAACCACACAGAGAATATAAACCAAGACAAATGCGGCTCCTCCATTCTCACCCGTCAGATAAGGAAATCTCCAGATGTTACCCAACCCCACCGCAGAGCCCGCAGCTGCCATAATGAAACCAAATTTTGAACCCCATTGTCCGCGATCTGTTGACATGTTTTTTGTTTTTGTATTCAGGAAAGATTGAAATTTAAATGCGATGTAAAAACAGTCGAGATATGTATTGGCATAATTACCTTTCAGAGCTGAGACGTCATCAGGGCTAAGCCTTCTTTAAATGAATGCGGCTGATATCCCAATTCAATTTTTGCCTTGGCGATGATGAACCCGGTTTTTGCTGGCCTCACTGCGGGCTGCTTAAACCTGCTCGAATCGGTTGCCTGGATAAGTGATTTATTGAGCGTAAAGAAATCAGCAGTTTGTATGGCGATGTCATAGGGCGTCATTACTTCTTCTCCCGATATATTATAAATACCCTTCGCTTTTTTTGTCGCTGCAAGGAAGCATCCCATGGCGAGGTCTTCGGCTAACGTTGGCGTGCGCCATTGGTCATTCACAACATGGATCACTTTACCATCCTCCAGACTTTTCTTAACCCAAAGTACAATGTTGCTCCGACTCATATCGGGTGTTACACCATACACCAAAACGGTGCGTAAAATTGCCCAGCTTATCGAGCTTTGTTGCAGCGCCCTTTCTCCAGCCAGTTTACTTTCGCCATAAAAATTTACCGGGTTGGGAATGGCCATTTCATCTAATGGACCATGGGAGCCATCGAAAATAAAATCCGTAGAGATGTGTACCAGGTGAGCATGAGTTTTTGCACATGCTGCGATCAGATTTTCAATGCCGGTTACATTCGCTTTCCAACAGGCATCGCGATCCGTTTCACATTGGTCAACCTGAGTCATCGCTGCGGAGTTGATGATCACATCCGGCTTTAGTTGACTAATAATAATTTCGGTTTGTAGCGAATCAGTAATGTCTAATTCACTAAACCCTACGTTGGCCGGAAGATCAGAGATCATTCTCCTTCCTGTGGCAATGGTTTGAATGGTGGGTTGCTTACTTAAAAGTTGCACCAATTTATAGCCAAGTAAACCATTGGCACCGGTAATGAGAATTTTCATTTTTTAATTTCCGGATATTGATAGCCAAATTCTTTTGTGATTTTCTTGCGCGACATTTCTTCAACAGTTACTGTCATTCTTATATCTTCAATTGGACGATTGCCAGACGCTGTGGTTACAGCTGCAATCTTGTCGATAATCTCCAGCCCTTTAATCACTTTTCCGAAGATGGTATACTCTCCATCAAGATGTGGAGCGCCACCAACGGTGGTATAAGCCTTTATTTTTTCAGATGAAATTTCGCGAGTCACTTTCATGCCGGTTTCTTTTTCGATGCGAGGCACCAGGCTGAATATTTTATTTTGATACGCATTCATGTCTCCACTCAGGTAGATCAGATTCAATGAATCAACCAAGGGTTTATTGGATGGATTCATCATCACCTGGCGAAATGCGGTATTTAATTTCATTTGATCAATCTTGAGATTTTCGATAGCGGATTCTGGAATCACCGTGCCTTGAACCACATAAAACTGACTGCCACTTGACGCTTTGGTTGGATTTTGACCATCGGGTGTTCTAGCTGCAGCCAGTGTGCCCTTTTCATGTAAAAAATTAGAATTGAATTCTGCTTCAATGGTATAACCGGGGCCACCTACTCCCAAGGGCTGGCCAGCCTGTGCTTTTTTTGAGTCCGGATCTCCGCCTTGTATCATAAATCCCTGCATTACCCGATGAAATAAAAGACTATCAAAATATTTTTCTTTTGCAAGCTTTACGAAGTTCGCTTTGTGTTTTGGAGTTTCATCATATAAAATAGCTACCAGATCACCATGGCTTGTTTTGATGGTAACGAGGTAATCATTTTTATCTGTCTTTTGCGCGCAGCTTGATAACAGACCTAGAACTGAGATGGTTAAAAATAGAAGTTGCTTAGTCATTGCTCTTTAAAATTATGGATTTATTGTTTTTGAAATTTGTAATGAGAGATCAAGGAAAATCATTTTAGCGCTTCCGTTTCGTTCTAAATGATAAGTGGCCTCGCTCATCAGGTTGTTAATTTTTTCCAGTTTATTAACATTCATAACCTTGCTGAAGTTTTGTACGAAACTGGCTTCGTTGGCTTTCACCCGGCCGATGGATGAGGCTCCTGAAAATTGTAGCAGCGTTTCTCTCATCATGCCTAACCCGTATTGAATTAAGTTGCGCTGGCTCAGCCTGTCTGCCTCATGAAATTCTTCCGAGTAGGTAAGTAATTTCGCGTAATCCCGCTTAAAACACGAACGCATCCATTCTTCAAAACGCCTCTGGAAATGATCTTCTTCGCTGTCGATCAGTTTGATCGCAAGATTCAAGTTTCCATCGGCCAGTTGAATAATCTCGTGCCTTCGTTCTTCACTCAGCGAAGTGCTTTTCCGCAACAGGTATCCATTCAATTCCTCATCGCTTAATTGACGAACCTGAACCATTTGAGTGCGCGAAAGAACAGTCGGTAGTAATCGATCAGCGGCATTGCTGATCAATAAGAATAATGTATTTGGTGGTGGTTCTTCCAGAATTTTCAGAATTCCATTGGCTGCCGAAGGGTGCATGAGTTCAGGTTGCCAGATGATCATCACTTTATAGGTACTCTCAAAGGGTTTCAGTGAAAGCATTTTTATGATCTCACGACCAGCATCGCGCGATATCGCAGGTTGCTTATCTTCGCCACCATACGAATTTACCCAATCACCCATATCCCCATAAGGGTGGTCGGTAAGAAAAATCCGCCATTCTTTTAAGATGTCTGACTTAAAGCGATCTTCATCTTTATCGTTCTTGATGTTGCTGAGCGGAAAAACAAAGTTGGTATCTGGATGGATGTGTTTTAAACTCTTGCTGCAGGCAGGACAAGTACCGCACGAGTCGGTGGCTCCTTTATTCTGGCAGTGAATATAAGAGGCGTAGGCAAGAGCAAGCGGTAAATTCGGTGTACCCGGTTTGCCCAAAAAAAGTTGTGCGTGTGCAATGTGCTGATTGCGCACTGAGTCAATAAGCGTAGATTTTATTTCAGTAAGACCTGGAATATCAGAAAACTTCACAGCGTGTTAGGGTTTAAATGTAATCATGATTTCTTTTCCCACACGCGATATGGTGCTGACGCATTAAACAGGTGGATCATAATTTCTTTGTCTAAATCAGTTAAAGGCATCGACCTCCGTTCCATTGCTTTAGCAGCGGTTTCCATGGCCTTGTTAAATTGAAAGGTAGTGAACCCGGCTGCGCCACCCCACGAGAAGGAAGGAATAAAATTGCGCGGATAGCCATCACCAAAAATACTCGAACTCACGCCAACAACCGTTCCTGAGTTAAACATCGTATTGATGCCGCATTTACTGTGATCGCCAAACATTAAGCCGCAAAACATGAGACCTGTGTCTTTGAATCCACCCTTGACATAATTCCAAAGTTTTATGTTTTCGTAATTGTTCTTAAGGTTTGATGTATTGCTGTCGGCACCAATGTTACACCACTCACCAATCACAGAATTTCCTAGAAAGCCATCGTGCGATTTATTGCTATATCCAAATAATACCGAGTTGCTGACCTCACCACCAATTTTTGAAAATGGACCAACGGTTGTGTCGCCTCTCACTTTAGCACCCATGTTTACCTGAGCACCTTCGCAGAGTGCAAACGGACCACGAATGAGTGAGCCTTCCTGAACGAAGGAATCTTTACCCAAATAGATAGGTCCGTCTTCTGCATTAAGAAGCGTTGCTCTCACTTGAGCACCTTCTTCTAAAAAGATATTTTCCGGTGAATATACTCTGGTGTGCACATCGGTGATTGGAGCAGATTTTCTGCCTTTGGTAATCAAATCAAAATCGGATCGGATCTGCGCTCCGTTGTATTGATAGATTTTCCAAACCTGATCGACCAACGTAACGGAATGAGTAAACTCGTTGATTTTGCCGGTGATAATTTCTGGTACCTCGCCATCGGAAGTGCGCACCACCAAAATCATACGGTCTTTAGCGATGGCATCACCCGGATTCAATTGATGAATTGCTGCTACCAGTTCTGCATTGGGGCAAGCTGCACCATTGATCCAAAGATTGTCGGAAGTATAATGCGCTGGGAATTTTTTTGATAGGTATGACGCGGTCGAAAAAGACGGCTTCGTTTGCAGATGGGTTTCCCATTTCTCTGAAATGGTAAGAATACCAACCCTAATGTCGGCCACGGGCCTGGTGAAGGTAAATGGCAATAAATCCTGACGGATAGTGGGGTTATCGAAAAGGATTACATTCATGCTGCTAAAATAGGGTGATCACCAGCCTTTGACAAATTACCACTGCGAATCGGGCAATAAAAAAGGTCTCCGTACAGAGACCTTTTTAAAACAAAAACATGATCGGAAGAAAAAACTTATTTCTTTCCGTACTTCTTTTGGAATTTCTCCACACGACCTGCAGTGTCCAAAAACATTTTTTTGCCGGTGTAGAATGGATGTGAAGCAGAGCTAACTTCGACTTTAATTACAGGATAATCTTTTCCATCTTCCCATTTGATGGTTTCTTTAGGAACTGATGTTGAACGACTTAAGAATTTAAAATCGCTGGTAGTATCCCAAAAAACTACTTCTTTATACTCTGGATGAATGCTTTTTTTCATAATCAACTTACTTAAAGGACTGCAAAAGTAGAAAAACAGACTCTAAAAACAAGTGCTTTGCCCTCAAATTTGCCAATAAATTCTTAAGATTGTGGGATTGGTAGCCGTGCAAAATATGGAAAACTGCCCGTGAGCACGCATAGCAAGCAAATTATACTTGATTTTTGAAGAAGGCTGGCATTTTAAGCACTAATTGAATTTACGATGAAGAGGATTTTTCCCGGATTTATTTTCCTGATCTGTTTCTATCATGCTGGTGCCCAAAGCACCAATGCCACCCTCAATGAGGATTACTATCACTGGATCGATCGGTATGAGATCAAATCCGGACGTATTGTTCCGGGCTTCTTCACCACTGTGAAGCCATATAAACGCGATGCTATTGTAAAGTACCTGGACACCTTGGCCACCGATCAGGTTTTTACTTCGCGTGCCGATGAATTTAATCGTCACTTCTTGCGAAACGACAGTTGGGAGTGGAGCAAACCCGAGACAAACGAAAGTAAAAAGCCCTTCCTTAAAAAATTATATCGCAAGAAATCGGACCTGGTGTATATCGACATGCCCGAGTTTGACTTGCACGTAAATCCGGTATTGTATTTTAGTGGAGGTAAGGACAATCGATTGGATTATCCCGTAATGACAAATACCCGTGGTGTTGAAATCCGTGGCATGATCGATCGCAAGGTAGGATTCTATACTTTTTTAGGAGAGAATCAATCGGTGTTGCCATCATATGTAAATGAACAAATGTTGGTGAACCCAGTGGTGCCTCACGAGGGATTTTGGAAGGACTTCAAAGATCATGGTGTCGACTTTTTTCAGGCACGTGCTTACATCGACATTAACATCAGTAAGCACATGAACATGCAGTTTGGTAACGACCGCACGTTTATAGGCAATGGACACCGCTCGCTGATTTTCTCTGATTATTCATCACCTACTCTTTTTCTAAGAACCAACGTGCGCGTTTGGAAAATAAATTACCTGTTTCAACTCAACCGCATGGTGGCCGACAATACGAAGTCAGCAAACAAATCACGCTATCCGGAAAAATTCATGGCCTTCCACCATGCCAGCATCAATATTGGTAAGAAGTTTAATCTGGGTGTGTTCGAGTCGGTGGTGTTTAGTCCGCAGGATTCGCTTAACAACAACACGTTCGATCCAAGCTACCTAAACCCTGTTATTTTCTATCGCGCCATAGAGCAGCATTTTGGTAGTAGTGATAACGCTTTGCTAGGGATGGATTTCAAATGGAATGTATTTAAAGGTGTTTCACTTTATGGTCAGGCAGTGTTGGATGAATTTGTGCTCGATGAAATCAAGGCAGGCAATGGTTGGTGGGCCAATAAGTATGCGCTACAGGGAGGTGTAAAATATATTGATGCATTAGGCGTCTCGAATCTTGATCTTCAGCTGGAAGCCAACATGGTGAGGCCTTATACGTATTCACATACAACCCAATATGGTAGTTATAGCAATTACCGACAGTCATTGGCTCATCCGTTGGGCGCTAATTTCAATGAGTTGATTGGTATTGTTCGTTATCAGCCTTTGCCACGATTAAACCTGATGGCCAAAGCAGGTTATGTAAACATGGGTCGTGACGGAACGAGCGAAAACTGGGGAAGTAATATTATGAAAGCAACCCAAACCCGAGAGCAGGAATACAACAACAGCATTGGCCAGGGTGCCAGTAATACGATACTATCCATCAACATGACAGCTTCGTATATGCTCAAGCACAATCTCTTTGTGGATGCATCTCAAATAATCCGGCAGAGCAAATGCGATCTTGCATTTTATAATAACAACACATCCATTACTTCTGTAGCTTTGCGCTGGAATATTCCGCAGCGACTCTATGATTTCTAAATTAATTTAATGAATAGTTTTTTCAGAATCTTATCCTACGCTAATAAACTAAGAACCCGATTAGCATTCTTTTTTGGCTACTCGATATTAGGAATCATATTCGGAGCATTTAATATTGTGCTGGTAATGCCCATGTTAAATGTGCTCTTCAAACAAACGAAGAATATTCCTACGATTCCTCCGATGCCGGAATTTACCGTTTCAACCGATTATGTGACAGGCTTATTTAATCACTATTTTCTTCAGATCGTAGTTAATCAAGGAGCACTTAATTCACTGCTCTTCGTATGTGCTTTGATTGTATCCTGTGTTATTCTGGCAAACCTGTTTCGCTATTTAGAACGGGTGATGGCGACCAAGATCCGCGTTGATCTTGTCAAAAATATCCGCATGGACATTTTTAAAAAAGTAACTCAACTTCATATTGGTTATTTTAACAACGAACGAAAAGGCGATTTGATTTCACGATTTACCAATGACGTGAACGAAGTGGAAAACGCGGTGATGAATAGTTTGAAGGCGGTATTGAAAGAGCCAATCACCATTGTTGTTTACTTTTTTGTTCTGTTTACCATTTCATCGCAGCTCACCTTATTTACTTTATTGGTCTTACCAATTACCGGTGGGGTATTGGCAGAAATAATCAAACGCTTAAAAAAGCAGGCCACACAAAGTCAGGAATCATTGGGAAGAATCTTAAATATTTTGGACGAGACCTTTAGTGGAATGCGAGTGATCAAAGCATTTAACGCACGAAATTTTGTGATTGATAAAATTGAAAAAGAAAGTGGATTTTATCGTAAAATGAGCAAGTCAATGTCTTATAAGAATGAATTGGCTTCTCCGGTGTCCGAAATTTTAGGGGTATTGATTATTTCCGGTATCATTTTTTTTGGAGGTAATATGGTGTTGAGTGAAGATGCTACACTAGAGCCAGCTGCCTTTATGACTTTTCTTGCCGTATTTGCCATGATCATTCAGCCAGCTAAGAATTTCTCCAATGGAATCACTTCGCTTCAACGGGGCACCGCTTCTGCCAATCGAATATTTTCGTTGATTGATATGCAACCGGTAATCACCAGCAAGCCCAATGCGGGGGAGTTATCATCTTTTGAAAATGAGATTGAGTTTAAAAATGTAAGTTTTGCTTACGATACCGATCCTGTACTGAAAACCATTAACCTGACTATTAAGAAAGGAAAAACAGTCGCTCTGGTTGGTCCTTCCGGTGGAGGAAAATCAACACTGGCTGATTTGATTCCTCGCTTTTACGATCCTGTTGAAGGTCAAGTTTTAATCGATGGAGTATCGCTGAGAGATTTAGAGCTGGAATCGCTACGCAAACAGATTGGTGTGGTAACACAAGAATCCATACTTTTTAACGACACCATTTTCAATAACATCGCCTTTGGAATGCCGCATGTAAGTGAGGAAGATGTAATCAAAGCAGCAAAAATTGCTAACGCCCATGATTTTATATCACAAACTGAAAATGGTTATCAAACCTATATTGGCGAGCGTGGTTCTAAACTTTCTGGTGGACAACGCCAGCGACTAAGTATCGCACGTGCGGTGCTGAAAAATCCTCCCATACTTATTTTGGATGAGGCTACATCGGCACTGGATTCTGAATCGGAGCGATTGGTGCAAGATGCTCTTTTTAACCTGATGAAAAATCGTACTTCGATTGTGATTGCCCATCGCCTGAGCACCATACAACATGCCGATGAAATTATTGTGATTCAGCAGGGTCTTATATCCGAGCGAGGCACTCACGATGAACTGAATAGCCAGAATGGACTGTATCGCAAGTTGGCTTCCATGCAAGGCACTGAGCGCTGGCAGGGTTAACAATTAATCAAAGGATGTAATGTTTTAAATGATTTCTCACTTTTGCTTTGACTGAAAAAGCATAAGTTTGTTAATAAATAGATATTGGAATGAATCAACGCAGGCGCATCTTTTTTATCATCTTTGGAGTTTATCATTTAGCTATCTTGATAGCTATCCTGGTTGTAGAAAAGGCAGATCTTGGTTTTCTACTTGACTTGTATAATAAAACATGGTTGATGCGCTATGCATCCATTTTGGGTATTCTTTTATTTGTTACTGATTTTATCTGGAATTGGATCGAAGCGAGAAATGCAGGCAGAGAAAAAGATGTCATGCGCCATGAAAATAATACCCTCAAAGCCAAAGTTTACGATCTGCAACAACCTCCTGTTGAACCTGTAAATGAACCAACTGCAGGTTCGAAATCATAATACCTTACAATGAGTTACATCTCCATCATTTCCAGGGAGCTAAATCAGGCAGCAGAAGTTCTGCAGAATTTTTTAGGTAACGAAGAAAATCTGAGAAGCATAGAAGCCGCTGCTAGAGCAATAGCAGACTCGGTGAAGCAAGGTGGAAAAGTGATTTCCTGTGGCAATGGAGGATCTCATTGCGATGCCATGCACTTTGCGGAAGAACTAACAGGCCGCTATCGCGACAATCGTAAAGCAATACCCGCCATCTGCGTAAGCGATCCAAGCCACCTCTCCTGCGTGAGCAACGACTTTGGCTACGACTTTGTTTTTTCGCGTTATCTGGAAGCCCTTGGCAACAAAGGCGATGTTTTATTGGGAATAAGTACCAGTGGCAATTCGGCCAACATCATCAAGGCAGCACAGACTGCGAAAGAAAAAGGCATGAAAGTCATTATCCTTTCGGGAAAGGATGGAGGCAAACTTGCCCCGCTTGCTGACATAGAATTGCGTGTGCCTCACTTCGGTTATGCCGACCGCATTCAGGAAGTTCACATCAAAATTATCCATATTCTCATCTTACTGATTGAGAAAGAAGTGATAGGATAACGCTACTTATTTTTGTCATAAAGATTCTTATCTTCGTTAGGGGCATGCTAACGGTATGCTTATTCAATAATTTGAAATAACGGATTTTAAATTCGACATAATAGATGGTAGCCAAAACTTTTGGAAGTGCTGTGCATGGAGTGGATGCTCGTTCCATTACAGTGGAAGTAAACGTGACTCAGGGTAAAGATTTTCACATGAGTGGCTTGCCCGATACGGCTGTCAAAGAAAGTCAGCACCGGGTGGAATCTTCATACAAGAGTCTGAAGTTTTTCATGCCACGAAATAAAGTGGTGGTGAATCTGGCACCCGCAGATTTGCGCAAAGAAGGAAG
This sequence comes from Bacteroidota bacterium, assembly GCA_947470895.1. GTDB lineage: Bacteria > Bacteroidota > Bacteroidia > Cytophagales > Cyclobacteriaceae > ELB16-189. The sequence goes on along the minus strand of CANIVF010000026.1, from coordinate 30,073 downwards.
CTCCTATGACCTCCCCATAGCCCTATCGATATTAAAAGCCTCAGGCCAGATTGAAGCAGAGGCCATCGACCAATATGTGATCATGGGTGAGTTGTCGCTTGATGGTATATTACGTCCCATCAAAGGAGTATTACCTATTGCCATACAGGCACGTAAAGATGAATTCAAAGGATTTGTGTTGCCTAAGATGAACGCTCGCGAAGCAGCCATTGTCAATAACCTCGATGTGATTGGCGTTGAAACCTTACAAGAGGCAATTGATTTCTTTCGCGGCAAAGTGCAGATTGAACCATTACGAATCGATACACGCGAAATTTTTCAAAGCCGCGTTAATATTTACGATGCCGACTTTAAGGATGTGCAAGGCCAGGAAAATATCAAGCGAGCGTTAGAGATTGCAGCAGCCGGTGGCCACAACGCGATTATGATCGGCCCACCCGGTGCAGGAAAAACAATGTTGGCAAAACGCTTGCCCTCGATACTTCCGCCACTCACGTTGAATGAAGCATTAGAAACGACTAAAATTCATTCGGTAGCGGGAAAGGTTGGAGCAGATGCAACTCTTTTAACTACGCGACCCTTCAGAAGTCCGCATCACACCATCAGTGATGTCGCCCTTGTTGGAGGAGGAGGAAATCCGCAACCGGGAGAAATTTCTTTAGCGCATAATGGTGTATTGTTTTTAGATGAACTCCCCGAATTTAAACGTACCGTTTTAGAAGTGATGCGCCAACCGATGGAAGAAAGACGGGTGACCATCTCGCGTGCAAAATTGTCTATCGATTACCCGGCCAACTTCATGTTGGTGGCCAGTATGAATCCATGCCCTTGTGGATATTACAATCATCCCGAGAAGGATTGTGTTTGTGGCCCCGGAGTGGTGCAACGATATTTAAGCAAAGTCAGTGGCCCCTTGCTCGATCGAATCGATTTGCATGTAGAAGTAGTTCCTGTAAGTTTTGATCAGATGACCACACAGCGTAAAAATGAAACCAGCGAAGAGATTCGAGCGAGGGTGGTGAAGGCAAGGGAAATACAAAGTCAGCGTTTCAAAGATCAGAAGAATGTCTATGGCAATGCCATGATGCCAAGCAACATGGTGAAGGAGATTTGCGTGATTAATGATGCAGGGCGAGCACTATTGAAAACTGCTATGGAGCGATTAGGCCTCTCTGCCCGTGCCTATGATCGCATCTTGAAAGTGTCCCGAACGATTGCTGATTTGGCGGGAACAGAAGAAATTAAAATAGAACATCTCGCAGAAGCCATACAATACAGGAGTTTGGATCGGGAAGGATGGGCGGGTTAGCTTGTCAAAGACTGTTCTAATTGAAGTAATCTTTTTATTATTTCTGAAATTTCTTAAACTGTTTCAACAGCACATCGCTTTCTAAAACTTCTTTAAGCGCATGCTTCAGTAGATTATTAAAAGTAGGGTGATCTTTGGCTCTGCTCAGTTTCTGATTCATAAGAGGATTGATGATCCTTTGACCGTATTCTAGAAACCACCGCTCATACGAAACGGTTTCTCCGGATTTGATGAAGGCATCAATCATGTCATCCAACACACGGGAGGGAAGCCCTACCCGCTGAAAATGCGGCAACACCAATTCAATGTGTTCTTTTCGAAACACTAATTGAATGTCAATATCAATTCCCTCAACGCGGATCGGTTTGTCCATCGGCTCAAAGATAAACATGAATCGGGTTGTCCGCCATCAAAGTTACCTTGAAACACATCAAATAAATTCCCCATCTTTACTTTGGCTCGCAATCAGCATTTTATGAAGCACTTACTCTTTACGCATCTCAAACTCAGTGCACTACTTTTTGTTTTTTTTCCGGGCTTCGCGCAGCAGCAAAAGCCTCAACAACCCAACATTATTATTTTCCTGGTGGATGATATGGGTTGGCAGGATACTTCCGTTCCATTTTATAACGAACGTACTCCTCAAAATAATAAATTTGCTACTCCCAACATGGAGCGATTGGCAAACCGAGGGATGAAATTCACACATGCCTATGCCAATCAAAACTGCACACCCTCACGCATCTCCATCATGACGGGCCTGAATGTGATCAGTCATCACGTTACTACATGGACACTGAACAAAAATGAAAATTCAGAACCGGATGTGCTCGGCATCATTCAGCCTGCCTGGAATAAAAATGGTTTCAGCAACATTCCCGGGTATGAAAATGCGATTCACGCCACAGCGTTGCCTCAACTATTGAAGGATAATGGATATGCGACAATTCATATTGGTAAAGCCCACTTTGGATCATTTGATACACCGGGTGCTGATCCAAAGAATCTTGGTTTTGAAGTCAACATTGGCGGAACAGCGGCCGGGCATCCTGCCAGTTATTACGGACAGAAAAATTTTGGTAACACTCCCGGTATGAAAAATATACGAGCTGTGCCAGGCCTTGAGAAATATTGGGGACAAGATATCTTTCTAACGGAAGCACTCACACGTGAAGCGATCAGAGAAGTGGATCAGGTTCGTGAAAATAAAAAACCGTTCTTTCTTCACCTGTCTCATTATGCCGTGCATACGCCTATCGTGGCCGACAAACGATTCGTGCAGCGATATTATGATAGGGGGCTCGATACGATTGAAGCCAACTATGCATCGTTGGTGGAAGGCATGGATAAAAGTCTTGGCGACATCATGAACTACCTGGATGAAAAAAAGATCGCTGATAACACGGTGATTATTTTCATGTCCGATAATGGCGGATTGACTGATGTTGCCAGGGGAACGGGGCGCAACGCACATAATGCACCTTTACGCTCTGGTAAAACATCCGGCTACGAAGGAGGTATAAGAATACCATTGATTTTTTACTGGCCAACCGTTACGGCAGCAGCTTCGATCAACGAAGGAAATGTCATCGTGGAAGATATTTTCAGCACCGTTGCTTCGTTGGCAGGAATTAAAAAGCCAGCCACCATTCAACACGTGACGGGTATTGATTTTTCATGGTATGTAAAGAAGAATCAAAAACTTCCATCGCGCTACCTCACCTGGCATTATCCACATGCACACGAAGGAAGGCATGGCGATGTTCAGCCCTTCAGCATTATCAGGGAAGGGAAGTGGAAACTTATCTATTTCCACCGCGATGGTCATTTTGAATTGTATGATACGGAACGGGATATTTCAGAATCCAACAATTTGATTGAAGTTGAAAAAGAAAATGCGAAGGCATTGGCGAAGGAGCTTGGAAAATTACTCAGAAATCAAAAAGCACCTAGGCCGATCGTAGCATCCACCGGGGCTGTTGTGCCTTATCCGGATGAGATCATGAAATAATCTTTTTTTTATCATATCGTACCTAACGGATCAAATCATTCGGCAATACCTTTATAACTTGCCGTATGGAAAAATACCTCAAAGTAATTTATGATGCCTACACCGGTTATTGGAATTACTTTGTAAGAGAAATCATCAACCCTGGCTGGCATAATTATTTTTATTGGTTGATTGGCGCCTCTGTAGTCATTTATATGCTGGAGATCATGTTTCCATGGCGCAAGAATCAGCCGCTCATTCGCGATCATTTCTGGTTGGATATCTTTTACCTGTTCTGGAATTACTTTTTGTTTTCGCTGGTGGCGTACAACGCGCTCTCCATGGTGGCGGTGCAGTTCTTCAATGATTTCTTAAGCATCTTTGGTATCACTAACCTGGTAGCGATACGCGTTGGCAATTTGCCGGGGTGGGTGCAGCTGCTGATTATTTTTGTCCTACGCGATTTCATGCAATGGAATATTCATCGCCTCTATCATCATGTAGACTGGATGTGGGAGTTTCACAAAGTTCATCACAGCACGAGAGAGATGGGCTTTGCTGCGTTGCTTCGTTATCACTGGATGGAAAATATTCTCTATCGCTCGCTGGAATATATTCCGCTGGCGATGATTGGCTTTGGCATTACCGATTTTTTTATTGTTCACATGTTTACGTTTGTCACTGGCCAGTTGGGTCATGCTAATCTGAATATTAAATTGGGCCCACTCAAATATTTATTCAATGGTCCGCAGATGCATTTATGGCACCATGCTAAAAACTTACCGGAAACCCATCCACATGGATTCAACTATGGAATTACCTTAAGCATTTGGGACTACCTCTTCAAAACTACTTACTGGCCATCCGATGATGAGAATCTTCCAGTAGGCCTTCCCGACAAAGAAAACTATCCCGAAGATTTTATAGGACAAACCATAAGACCGTTTCAGAGAATTTTTGGAAAGAAGTAGAATAGCTGAAAATTATTTTGAGGTGTAAGGTCCAAAGGTTTTTACAATGGGTAAATCCCGTTGGGTATCATCCAGAATGTACACCATAAACTGACCTCCGTCATGCAGCACACGGATGACCACATGACCCCGTATTGATTTGTAATGGTCGGTAAGCCATCGACCATATGTAGTGATGGTTTCGCTGTGCACATAGGTGGCGAAAATATCGCGTGGTCCTTCATACGTAGCCGGTGAAATGATGCGATGCAAAACTTCTTCGCCCGGATGGTTTGAACTCCATGATTGCTGAACGATTACCCGGGGAGCTAATGTATGCAGGAAGAATTCGTTCGAGGCATCGCGCATGCCATGATGGTTGAGCGTCATCGCATCCACTTTACCGACCACTTTGGCAACAGGTGTTTCCACATCAAACCATGCCGGAAATCCAAAGCCTGTAATGCCCGTCATGTCCCCACCCGTGAAGTAATCGAAAGCACCATACGAAATTTTGAATGCCATGCTCAGCGGATTTTCATTGTAGAGATTGCGTGATAGGGATGAAGGTAACACGTTCGTACTTCCATCACCTTCACCCGTCCAGATGTCGCCATTGGATTTGATGTTTCGCACCTGAAAGGTAGGATACTTCGCGCGCTTGTGCACCAGCGTGATCTGATTTTTACTCCCTGCTTTCAAGGCTTCAACCGAAAAAGATTTACGTTGAAGATGATGCTGAATAAAATTCAGGTAGTTCTTAAAAGTAGTGGAGTCAAAATTGTTTTTAACAATGTTAACCGGATACTGATAGGTTGGAAAATCACGATCGATCAATTTTTTTACAGGATTATATTCATGCACTTCGGTGATGCCAGATAATTGATAGGAACCATAGCGCGATGGTTTAGAGGATGGACCAAGGGCCCCGTAGTGATCAGGATGAAAGTGAGTGATAACAGCATAATCAATCTGATTTGTCGGTGAACGGTTTATGAGATATTCATGAATGCTTTGCGCTGCAGTAAATGTGCTGTCAGGCAGCCGGGGAGCAATTTTAAGTGGGTTGTTTATTCTTGTTTTAGCTGATCGATCCACATCACCGGCATCCAGCAGCATGGTGGTGCCATCCGGAAAAACAAAAAAGGTGCTGTTACCCGATCCGGTATTGATGTGATGGATATCCAGGTAGCCTTCCTGCCATGGCGCTATGGATTGCCCCTGAACGATCAACGGAAATAAAAATAATACGATAAATAGTTTATGCATGTACGTGAAGATTTTTCAATGTAACGCCAATGATTGTATTCATCAACGAAGTAATTTGCGAATCAGGCACCATGCTGTTAAAATTGTTTCATGAAACTTAAAACTATTATCTTAGTCTTTCAATAAACCCCAACCTCATGATTTTCCTCTACATCATTCTCGGCCTGATCGCCCTGCTTTTGGTAGCAGCTGCCATACTCCCTAAATCCTTTCTCGTTTCTGCAGAGACGGTCATTAACAAACCCAGCAGTGAAGTTTTCAATTTTGTAAAGCACCTGAAAAATCAGGAAAAGTATAGTGTATGGGTCATGACGGATCCCCATATAAAACTTGATTATAAAGGCACCGATGGCACAGTAGGTTTTATTTCTTCCTGGTCGAGTGAAAACAAAAATGTGGGTGTAGGTGCACAAGAGATGAAGGCCATCAAAGAAGGTGAACGTTATGAGGTGGAATTGCGTTTTGAAAAACCTTTTAAAGCAACCCATCAGGCTTACACGACTACCACCGCAGTGGATAGCCATCATACTAAAGTGACTACCGTTTTCAGTGGCAGCAATTCGTATCCCATGAATCTGATGTCGTTGATGATCCGAAAGATGTTACTCAAGGATATGAATAAGAACATGGAGAATCTTAAATCTATTCTGGAGCGTAAGTGAAGCGAACGATTATTCTGTATGGACTTGCTCTGGCGGCATTGGTATTTTTGCTGAAGTACCTGGAGTATCAACTGATCGTACGCAATCGATCCATAGAATTTTATGTGGGTATTGTAGCGCTGTTTTTTACCGCACTAGGTATTTGGGCTGGCCTTAAGCTCACGAAAAAAAAGATAATAATACTGGGGCCTGAATTTATTCTCAATGAAACAGAACTTCAGCGCCTGGGTATTAGCAAGCGAGAGCATGAAGTGCTGGAGTTAATGGCGCAAGGCTTAAGCAACCAGGAAATTGCCGATACATTGTTTGTTTCGCTCAATACGATCAAGACTCACTCATCCAATTTATTTTTGAAGCTGGAAGTAAGGCGCAGAACTCAGGCGATTCAAAAGGCGAAGAAGTTGAGACTGATCCCGTAAGTCTTATTGAAAATTTCAGATTGAACTTTGATTCTTTCATATGATTTACGATTAATTTTAAATAATCACCCTTTCGGGTGAAGGATTTTGAGGTGATTGCCCCTTGTTTTGATCGAAAAATTAAAACCCATGAAAAAAATTATCATCACGTATGGAATCATTGCCGGGCTGATCACCGGAGGACTGATGCTGGCCACCATGCCACTTTTTGTGAACGGAACATTAAAAACGGAAAACGGACTCTGGATCGGATATACCGGAATGGTCATCGCCCTATCGCTCGTTTTTTTTGGAGTAAAATCATTTCGTGATCATCATGACGGAGGGAAAATTACCCTTGGCAAGGGTTTTTTGATTGGCCTGGGCATCACCCTCATCGCTTCGTTGTTTTATGTGATCGCCTGGGAAATCACATTTGCACGCTCAGGCGAATGGTTTATGCAGCAATGGAGCACAGGAGAATTGGATACATTGAAAAGCAGTGGTGCCACGGAAGCAGAACTTCAGGTGGCCAAACAAAAATGGGATGAGTTTGGCCAGGCCTATCAAAACCCTATTGTCCGGTTTGGAATGACGTTGATGGAAATTTTCCCTGTGGGATTACTCATCTCGTTACTTAGTGCAGCACTGCTTCGTAAAAAGGAATTTTTAAGATCAGTAAACAACTAACAGCGATCAATCAATAACGACTATGCAATCCAAAGCGAAATCTGTAAATGAATACCTCGAATCGCTGCCCGATGATCGCAGGGAAATCATTTCGGATATGCGTAACGCTATTCTTGAAAATTTACCGAAAGGATTTGAAGAGACCATGCAATATGGAATGATCAGTTATGTAGTTCCGCATAAAACATACCCGGCAGGCTATCATGCCAATCCTAAGGATGCATTACCATTCATCAGCCTCGCTTCACAAAAAAATCACATGGCGCTTTACCATATGGCGATCTACGAGGGCGCCTTGCACGATTGGTTTTTAAGGGCATGGAAAAAGACCACCGAGAAAAAACTGGATATGGGTAAAGCTTGTATCCGTTTTAAAAAACCAGACGATGTGCCTCTTAAATTGATTGCTGAACTATCGGCTAAGGTAACACCGAAGCAGTGGATTGATCTGTATGAAAAAAGTAAAACAAAATCAGGATGAAACGTGTAACCGGATTGGGAGGTGTGTTTTTTAAAACCGCTGACCCTAAAAAAATGAAGGAGTGGTATGGTAAACACCTGGGGTTGCCCGTAGACGATTACGGTGCATCCTTTAGATCGATCGATATCGATACCAATGTTGCTGCAACCACCGTATGGAGTCCATTCAAGGAGGATACCACATACTTCAAACCAAGTGAAAAACCATTTATGTTTAACTACCGCGTTGAAAACCTCGTAACCCTGTTGAAGGTATTGAAGGAAGAAGGCGTTGAGGTAGTTGGCGAGATTCAAGAGTATCCTTATGGTAAATTCGGTTGGATCATGGATCCGGAAGGAAATAAAATTGAACTATGGGAACCGAAAGATTAGGCGGCAAAGCAATCATGAATGGTCACCATTCCATTAAAAACAAAACATTCCACGTTGCCTGTTAAATAGTCCTTTCGTACCTTCCATTTTTAAATTAATACCTATTCTATGCAATGGCGAGGACGAAGACAAAGCGGTAATGTAGAAGATCAACGTAGCAGTGGTGGAGGTGGCGGATTTGGTGGCATGCCCATCAAAGGTGGGCTAGGTCTTGTCCTGGTGGTTGTGGTCATCGGATTGATTACCGGAAAAAACCCATTATCGTTATTGCAACAGCTTCCATTGGATAACGGCCCATCCATTTCTCAATCTACCCCTTACGAAGCAAGCCCCGAAGAGGAAGACCTTTCTCAATTTGTAAAAGTAGTATTGGCTGACACAGAAGATGTTTGGCATCAATTGTTGAGTGATTACCGTGAACCTACATTGGTTCTTTTCAGCGGTAGCGTGCAATCGGGTTGCGGATCAGCCGATGCTTCAACCGGTCCATTCTATTGCAGCGCGGATGAGAAATTGTACATCGACCTAAGCTTTTATGAAGAGTTGAAGAGCCGGTTCGAAGCGCCAGGAGATTTCGCTCAAGCATATGTTATTGCGCATGAAGTGGGCCATCACGTCCAGCACCTCATGGGCATTACCGATAAAGTGCACGCCATGCGCGAACAACTTAGCGAAGAAGAATACAACAAACTTTCTGTCAAGCTGGAACTGCAAGCTGATTTTCTGGCGGGCGTGTGGGCGCATCATGCCAACAACATGAACAACATGATTGAGGATGGTGACTACGAAGAAGCCATGAATGCCGCCAGCGCCATTGGTGATGATCGACTACAAAAGCAAGCTCGCGGTTATGTTGTTCCTGATTCATTCACCCACGGCACTTCCGAGCAACGCCAACGCTGGTTCAACAAAGGGTTTAAAACCGGAAATATTGAACAAGGCGATACGTTCAACACCACCAATTTGTAGCGGTTATTTTGTTGGGTAAGATGCAGGGGTGTATGTATCTTTGACGCTGATGCAAACGACTGAACTTTATTTCTCACCCCTGGCCCAGATTTTACTCTTTGCCGTAGGAGCGATACTCTTCGTTTCATTAGCCTTACTTACTTCGCGATTGCTTCGTCCCAATCGTCCAAATGCACAAAAGCTTACTTCTTATGAAAGTGGTGAAACCCCACAGGGCATCGCATGGGTTCAATTCAACGTGCGATTTTATGTGCTGGCGCTCGTGTTTATTTTATTTGAAGTGGAAATAGTTTTTCTATTCCCATGGTCAACCGTTTTCGCCAACGCATCTTTAAACAACGAAACTGATGGCGCATGGGGTTGGTTTACGTTCTTTGAAATGTTGATTTTTATTCTGCTGCTCGCGATCGGCCTTGCCTATGTATGGCGCATGGGTCATCTGGATTGGATCAAATCAAAGCCTCAAATGTCTAACTATAAATCTCCGGTGCCGACACATTTATACGAGGAGATCAATAAGAAATTTGAAAACACCACGCATCCAAAAGAATAATCGAACGATGAAGGGTTTACTCGATCAACAATTTGAGAATGGAGGCGTGATCATCACGAAAGTAGATGACTTGCTGAACTGGTCGCGTTTGTCTTCGTTGTTCCCCATGACATTCGGTTTGGCCTGTTGTGCCATCGAATTCATGAGCACTGGTAGCACGGTGTATGACATGGATCGATTTGGCATGGTGCCCCGTGCTTCTCCTCGTCAATCGGATGTGATGATCGTTTCGGGTACCGTCACGTTTAAAATGGCTGATCGCATCAAACAATTATATGAACAGATGTCAGAGCCTCGCTATGTGATTTCGATGGGATCCTGTTCTAATTGTGGTGGCCCGTATTGGCAACATGGTTATCATGTGGTGAAAGGAGTGGATCGGATTATTCCGGTGGATGTTTATGTGCCGGGTTGTCCACCAAGACCAGAAGCCTTGATTGGCGGAATTTTAAAACTCCACGAAAAAATCAGAAGTGAAAGTCGCATGAAGCCAACGGCTATTGAGCAATTGATGAATAAAGATCCTCAACATGCCTGAAAAAAAGGAGCGTATATTATCGATCATCAAAGAAGTTTCTCAAGAGGAAATCAAAGAGATTCCTAACTCAACTCCTTTTGGTGTAATCATAAAAAAAGAAATCATACTTTCATTGTGCGACCGACTTCATCATGATTCGAAGTTGTATTTTGATATGCTCTCGTGCATCACCGGAGTGGATAATGGCGTAGAACTTGGAACGATGGAAGTGCTTTATCATTTATACTCCATTCCATTTAATCAGTCACTCGTATTGAAAGTAATCTTACCAAGAGAAAATCCCGAAGTTGAAAGTGTTACACGGGTTTGGAAAACAGCCAACTGGCTGGAGCGCGAGGTGTATGATATGTTTGGAATAATATTTACTAATCATCCTGACTTAAGAAGAATTTTAATGCCGGCCGATTGGAAGGGATATCCACTTCGTAAAGATTATAAACACGAGGAGTATTATCGGGGAGTTAAAATTGATTATTAATTGACAATGGATAATGGACAATTGACAATAAAGAATGCGGAGAATGCTCTTAAGCAGAAGAGCTATTCTTTTGCTTTGGATATTGTTAAGGTTTGTTTGTCGCTGCGGGAAAAACGAGAGTTTGTTTTGTCAAAGCAATTGCTGAGAAGCGGAACTGCGATTGGTGCATTGGTTGAAGAAGCAAATCAGGCTGAATCAAAAGCTGACTTTATCCAGAAGCTATCCATTTCCAACAAGGAAGCCAACGAGACACAATATTGGATCCGACTCTTGATTGATTCAGATGTACTTGACTCAGTTAAAGGAGAGGTGTTGCTCAAGAATTGCACAGAACTCATAAAAATATTAACCGCATCGCTTAAAACTTCTAAGCTGAAACGTTAATCCATTATCCATTATCCACTGTCCATTGAAAGACCAACAATACATATACAAACCCGACAACCTCATTGATTCAGAGCCTAACAAATTTAAAGTTAGTGAACTGAAGTCGGAAGAGATGATCCTAAATCTTGGACCACAACATCCATCGACTCATGGTGTTTTGCGTTTGGAAGTATTATCGGATGGTGAGATTGTGAACGATGTGATTCCTCACATCGGCTATTTGCATCGTTGTTTTGAAAAGCATGCGGAGAGTCTTCCCTTCAATCAGATCATTCCTTTTGTGGATCGCATGGATTATGTAGCCGCCATGAATTCAGAGCATGCGTACGCGATGGGGGTGGAGCGAATGCTGGGTATCACCGATCAAATCCCAAAGCGTGTGGAATACATTCGCGTATTAGTGGCAGAAATGAATCGCATCGCCTCTCACTTGATTGCAGTAGGAACCTATGGACTTGACCTCGGTGCCTTTACTCCATTTTTCTGGATCATGCGTGATCGCGAACATATTCTCCGGTTGCTGGAGTGGGCGAGTGGTGCTCGAATGCTTTATAACTATATCTGGATTGGCGGATTGTTTTACGATTTGCCTGTTGGCTTTGAACAACGTTGCAGAGAGTTCATCAAATACTTCCGTCCAAAAGTGAAAGAGTTAGAAACCATTTTGGTAGATAACAAGATCTTCATTGACCGCACGGCAAATGTGGGTGTGCTTCCGCTTGATCTTGCTATTAATTCCGGAATCACCGGGCCTATGCTTCGCGCTTCCGGACTTCGTTTTGATTTACGAAGAGTAGATGGTTATTCCGTGTATCCGGAACTGGAATTTGAGATTCCTATTGGTGAGGGAAAAATGGGTCAGGTGGGAGATTGCTGGGATCGCACGCATGTGCGGGTGAGGGAGATTTATGAATCACTAAAAATCATGGAGCAGTGCTTGAATCAGTTGGAAAGAGATCATAAGCGCACCCGCGAGTTTGATCCGCAAGCGATCGTTCCAAAAAAGATTCGTCCCAAAGCTCAGGAATTATATGTGCGTGCCGAAAATCCGAAAGGAGAGTTAGGGTTTTTCTTTCGTGCCGATGGAAGAAATGACATCCCGTTTCGTTGCAAGGCAAGAGCCTGTTCATTTGTCAATCTTTCCATATTACCCGAAATTAGCAGAGGTGTTTTAATAGCCGATCTGATCGCTATTTTAGGTTCTATTGATATAGTGTTGGGTGAAGTAGATCGTTGAGGTTATGATGAAGATTCTTTCCGCTGCTCAAATAAAAGAATTGGATGCCTATACCATCCAATATGAACCCGTGCCCTCCATCGACTTAATGGAACGTGCCTGCCAGGCATTTATTACCTGGTTTGTTGAACGTTATGATGCCATACATCGGGTTGGAATAGTTTGTGGCACGGGCAACAATGGTGGCGATGGATTGGGAATTGCCCGGATGCTGCACGAATGGAATTATCCGGTTAAAGTGTGGATTGTTCGTGGTGGCGTAAAGGAAACCAGCGACTTCCAAACCAATCTTCAACGCCTTGATCCTAAAATTCAGGTAGTTGAAATCACATCCGAAGTAAAGGCAGAGTTATTTGATGACCGCACGATGCTGATTGATGCAATATTCGGCTCCGGTTTGTCGCGCCCCGTAGAAGGAATTTATGAACAGTTCATTGATTGTCTTAATAGCAGCAAGGCAATCAAGATTGCAGTGGATATTCCTTCGGGAATGTTTGCTGACAAGCATTCAGAAGAAGAAATATTCCGAGCTCATCACACAGTTTCTTTTCAATTGCCCAAGCTGGCGTTTATGATGCCCGAGAATAATTGCTACACCGGTGAGTGGCATTTGGTCGATATTGGATTAAGTAAAAAAGGTCTTCATGAAATTCAATCTTCTTTTTATCTCACCACCTTAAAGGCGATTAAAAAAATCTGGAAGCCCAGAAACAAATTTGATCATAAAGGAAAATTTGGTCATGCCTTATTGATTGCCGGCTCAAAGGGAAAGATGGGGGCCTGCATCCTATCCGCGAAAGCAGCGTTGCGTGCCGGTGTAGGATTATTAACGGTGCATGTTCCTCAAAGTGGGCATCCAATTGTTCAAGCCGCAGCGCCTGAAGCGATGGCGTTGATCGATTCATCAGATGATCATTTTTCGGAACAAAAATTAGTCGATCATTTTACAGCGATAGGCATCGGGCCGGGCTTAGGTCAGCATGCGGATACAAAAAATGCGTTGGCTCAGCTGTTCACAAAATTCAGTAAGCCCATGGTTATCGATGCTGATGCTTTGAACTTGCTATCAGCTCATCCGGAATTGCAGGCGCTTATTCCGGCAGGAAGTATTCTTACTCCTCATCCCAAAGAATTTGAACGATTGGTGGGAGGATGGTCAGATGATTTTGAGCGGTTGGTAAAACTTCAGCAATTCTCCAAAAAGATCAACGGTGTGGTAGTTTTAAAAGGAGCCTATACAACTATCGCATGTCCATCGGGTGATGTCTATTTTAATCCAACAGGCAATCCTGGTATGGCTACAGGTGGAAGTGGCGATGTGTTGACGGGAATACTCACCGGCTTACTTGCTCAGGGGTATTCTACGGAGGAAACAGCCCTCATGGGAACTTATTTACACGGGTTGGCTGGCGATCTATCAGCCCGTGAAATGGGGATGACTTCTCTTATTGCTGGAGATTTGATTGATTTTTTACCCATGGCGTTTAAAAAGTTGTCCTAAACGACCACGTTCTCACTTTATTTTCATTACCGTTAAACTTTTGGCTTACCAATTGCATCTAATTGGTACTAATGAACGTAAAAGGAACTGTATGATGTCCAGAAAACTCTTTTTAGCCTTTGCATGTGTGGTGATGACGACCATCGTATCGATGGGTCAGGTTAAGGAGGATGCTTTTTTTCAACGCTCTCCCGACCCCATTAAGTCCATAGAAATTTTCCCCAACCCCGCTACGGAGTTTCTTAATGTAAAGTTCACCGCTCCCATTGCCAATAAAGTAAGACTTACGATACATAACGTGATCGGAAATATCATGGAGTTGGAAACCGAGGTGATTGATGAACATGAAATTAAATTGCGGGTGAAAGATCTTGCCACCGGCTATTATCTGATCTCTGTAAAGGGCGAGCATGTGAACTCATCAAGCACGTTTAAGTTCCTCAAGCGCTAAGCCTCCGTTTTATTAGTGACCTGATTTGTCTATTTTTCTGATTCAAATCAGAATCTGTTGATTTTCTATATCCTAGCTATTGACATCGGAACAACAAGCACAAAGGCACTTGCCGTTGGTTCGGATGGAAAAGTAATCGCAAGTCAACAGCATTTTTATCCTACATTTTATCCTCAAATTGATTTTGTGGAGCAGAACCCTCAGCAGATCTATCAAGCTGTTTTGGAGGTTATCTCCAGGGTGATCCCACAAATTTCCACAGAATATCGATTGAGAGGCATCAGTTTCAGCAGTGCCATGCATAGCATCATGGCCGTGGATGCACAGGCGAAGCCACTCACGCCATTGATCATCTGGGCTGACACCAGAAGCACACGTCAGGCGAAAGCATTGCGAAACACTTCGTTGGGGAAAAGACTTCATCAGGAAACGGGCGCACCGGTTCACCCCATGTCACCCTTATGTAAATTGATTTGGTGGAAGGAAAATGATCCAGCACTAATAAACACGGCTCATAAGTTTATTTCGATCAAAGAGTTTGTGGTTTATCATTTATGCGGTCAGTATGTGGTGGACTATTCGATCGCATCCGCATCAGGACTTTTTGATATTCATAGCTTACATTGGCATGACGAAATATTTTTACTGACAGGTATAAGGGAAGAACAACTTTCTACACCGGTTAATGCCACGTTTGCTTGTAGCATAAAGCCTGAAATTCAAATACAATTATCGTTGCCGGACGTGCCTGCCATCTTGGGCGCCAGTGATGGGTGTCTTGCTCAGTTGGGATGTGGTGCGATGCATCCCGGTGATCTCACGATCACCATCGGTACCAGCGCTGCCGTAAGGCGAGTATCAAAAAGAAATTTACAGGATCCAGAGCTACGCCTTTTTAATTATCCGCTGGATGAAAAAACACGGATCAGTGGCGGTGCTTCGAATAATGGCACGGTGATCATCGATTGGTTTAACCGGGAGTTTAATACTACATCGCAAAATCTGAGTGAATTTGTAAAAGACACCAACACCATTGCAGCAGGAAGCGATGGTTTAATCGCGCTTCCGTATTTACAAGGTGAACGCGCTCCGATTTATAATCCACAGGCACGAGGTGTTTTTTTTGGAGTATCCGTGCGTCATACGCCCAATCATTTTAAGAAGGCGTTACTGGAAGGTATATGTTTTGAAATATTCAGTATCGTAAAAAGTGTAGAGTCAATTCATGGACCTTCCGATAAAATCTTTGTGAGTGGAGGTTTTACCTACTCACCGGATTGGGTTCAGCTCCTAAGCCATGTGTTGGGAAGAACAGTGATTCAATCAGAGGTGAATGATGCCTCTGCCATTGGCGCTGCTATGGTAGGTTTTGAGGCTCTGGGCATTCCATTTCAACAACAAACCGGAGAGCGAAAATTCCATCAACCCGATGTCACGTTGAGCAGGCTTTATCATAAACAGTTTGAGATTTTTGAGCGGTTATATCAACAATTGGAGCCATTGTTTGAATAACCCCGTGATGAATCATATTATCACATCATTGTAATTCAGCCATGCATAGTAGAAAATCCCTGCCCTTATTTTAGTATATGTTCAGAATCAATTACTTTGGTGGCCTATACGTTGACTTAAATCGAACCTAAACCGTAACAACATGCAAATTGGTCTGGTAGGACTTGGTAAAATGGGTTATAATCTGGCACTGAATTTCAAAGGAAAAGGCCATGATGTATTTGCTTTTGATGTGAATAAGGTGGCCATGGAAAATATTGCAAAAGAAGGAATCACCACCATGCCCACTATTGGCGAAATGGCCCTGGCGATGGAAGGAAGACGTGTCGTGTGGATGATGGTGCCTGCGGGTAATTTGGTGGATGTGGTCCTGAGCAATTTGAAATACCACTTAGCTCCTGATGATATTATTATTGATGGAGGAAACTCTCATTATAAAGATGCGGTGACCCGTGCCCGCGATCTTGAAAAGTTGGGCATACATTATCTGGATTGTGGTACTAGTGGTGGTGTAAACGGAGCCAAGCACGGTGTATGTACGATGATCGGTGGAAAAAAAGAAATCTTCGATTACTGTGAATCGATATTCAAATCCATTTCTGTTCCTGACGGATATCTGTATTGCGGCAAGACCGGCAGCGGGCATTTCACCAAGATGGTACACAACGGAATTGAATATGGAATGATGCAAGCCATTGCAGAAGGCATGGAAGTATTGCATCGTCATGATGCGGATGTGGATCTCGCAGCTGTATCCAAAGTGTGGAATCATGGCTCAGTGGTGCGAAGCTGGCTGATGGAACTTACACAACGTGCACTCGAAAAAGATAAAAACCTCGAGTCAATAAAAGGGGTGATGCATTCCTCCGGGGAAGGCAAGTGGACCGTGGAGACCGCACTCGAAATGGGCGTGCCCACTCCGGTTATTACCATGTCATTGCTGATGCGGTATCGTTCCCAGCAGGAAGATACGTTTTCAGGAAAAATTGTAGCGGCTCTGCGCAATGAGTTTGGCGGGCATGCGGTGGAGAAGAAGGACTGAACGAATGACCAGCCTGAGGGCTCTTCCTGTTTTCAAATTTGTGGAATGGCACTCCACAAATTTCTCTTAATTTATGGAATGTCATTCCATAAGTTACAAGAACTACGCTTCCACCTTTCTTTTAACCCATTCGCGCGCATTCACAAACGCTTCCATCCACGGAGAGATTTCGTGCTGTTGTTTTCCTGCCGGATAATAAGGCCAATTCCACGCGAAGAGTGATCGTTCAATGTGTGGCATGATCGCCAGATGTCTTCCATCATGAGAACACAATGCAGCCACCGCATAATCAGAATCATTAGGATTGCCAGGATATTCCGGATACTTGTAAGAAGCCGCAACTTGATAAGATAGATCAGCGGGGAGTTTGAACATCCCTTCTCCATGCGCTAACCAAACACCTAGCTGAGCGCCTTCATAACGCTGCAACATCACCGAATTATTTTTGGGTACGGTTACATTGATGAACGTAGATTCAAATTTCCCGGAGCCATTGTGATGCATTTTCGGATGCTGATCCATGGGCATCTCGCGATACACGAGTCCGAGTTCCATCATCAACTGACAACCATTGCAAACACCCAGACTTAACGTATCGGGGCGATTATAAAAATCATCCAGTACTGCTTTTGCTTTTGGATTGTATAAGAATGCACCCGCCCAACCTTTGGCAGAACCCAGTACATCGGAGTTCGAGAATCCTCCAACAAACACAATCATGTTTACACCCGAAAGATCTTCACGGCCCGAAACCAGATCGGTCATGTGTACATCTTTTACATCGAAACCAGCGAGGTATAGCGAGTAAGCCATCTCACGATCACCATTCACCCCTTTCTCGCGGATGATGGCGGCCTTCAAACCACTCGGTGTTCTCCGTAATGGATCGATCCCATACGTTGAAAATTTACCATCAAAGCGAGGTTGAAATTTATATGCTAGAGGCTGCTTCGAAAAATTATCCCTGCGCTTTTCTGCATGACCCTTTGGTCGTTGAATTCGGTCAAGCAGGTAGGAGGTGTGAAACCACTTTTTTCTGAGTTTATCCACTTCAAAAGTTACCGGTGACTGGTAACCGGCAACACTAACCACTCTATGATTGGAAATCTCTCCAATGATTTCAAACTTTATTCCATGCTTTTTCAGAATACTGTCAACAGACTTAATGTTTTCAATTTGAATCACTATACCCGGGTTTTCACTGAATAGCATTTTGATCACATCTTCACTGTTTTGCAAGGTGATGTTCATCCCCACTTCCGGTGTAGGGAAACACATTTCCAATAATGTAGTGATCAATCCTCCGGAAGAGATATCATGTCCTGCCAGAATCAAATCTGTCCTGATCAATTCCTGCACAGCCGCAAAGCACGCTTTAAAATAATCAGCATCGGTGATGGTGGGTGTTTCTTTACCCAATGCATTCACCACCTGAGCGAAGCTACTTCCGCCTAGTTTCAATCCGTCTTTTGAAAAATCGATGTAGAGTATGGTTGAACCCGGTATAAGTTTTACATCGGGTGAAACCGTTTTACGAACATCACTCACTTCACCCACCGCTGAGATAATCACCGTGCCTGGTGAATACACAACTTCTCCACCCGGATATTTCTGTGTCATGGAAAGCGAATCTTTTCCGGTTGGTATATTGATGCCAAGCTGGCAGGCAAATTCACTGACTGCTTCTACCGCTTGATACAGCCTTGCATTTTCACCTTCGTTCTTTGCAGGCCACATCCAGTTTGCGCTAAGCGACACACCTTTCAATCCATGCGTGAGCGGTGCCCACACTAAGTTTGTTAATGCTTCGGCAATAGCCAGACGGCTTCCTGCTGCGGCATTCACCATGGCGGCAGCGGGTGCATGACCAATGGATGTAGCGATACCTTTGTGGCTTAGAAAGTCAATCGTCATCACCGACACGTTGTTCAACGGAAGTTGAATCGATCCGCAGGTTTGCTGGGTAGCTACTTTCCCGCTTACTGAACGATCGACTTTATTCGTTAACCAATCTTTACACGCAACGGCTTCGAGTTGCAATACGTGTTCGATGTATTCCTGAAGTTTAGAGGCATCATAACGCACATCATCAAACGAGGTGGTTTTTGTCTTATCGGTAAGAATGGTTTTCGGAGATGATCCAAACAATGCACTCATTTCTAAATCAACGGGAGCAATGCGCTTGTCTTTATTGGCAAAAATAAATCGATGATCACCGGTGGCATTTCCAATCACATACATCGGTGCGCGTTCACGTTCTGAAACCCGTTTTAATATGGCTACATCTTTTTCATGAATGGCAATGCCCATGCGTTCCTGCGATTCATTGCTGATAATTTCTTTTGCTGAAAGCGTTGGATCGCCTACAGGAAGCTGATCAATCTCAATCACACCTCCGGTTTCTTCCAGTAATTCACTAAAGCAATTCAAGTGACCACCGGCACCATGATCGTGAATGGATACAATCGGATTTTCGGATGACTCTACCATGGCGCGTATCGCATTCATCACACGCTTTTGCATTTCCGGATTGGAACGCTGCACAGCATTGAGTTCAAGTGCATTGCCAAATTCACCAGTGATCACCGATGAAACGGCCGCACCACCCATACCGATGCGGTAGTTGTCGCCACCCATCAACACAATTTTATCCCCAGCCTTAAGGTGTTCTTTTTTGCTATCTTTCTCTTTTCCAAAGCCAACACCACCGGCTTGCATAATCACTTTATCGAAACCAAATTTCTTCGCTTGTTCAACATGCTCGAAGGTGAGCACGCTTCCGCAGATCAGGGGTTGACCAAACTTATTTCCGAAATCACTCGCCCCATCGGAGGCTTTAATCAGAATCTCAGCGGGTGATTGATACAGCCATTTACGTGCTTCAAATTTTTTCTCCCAGGGTCTTCCATTTTCTAACCGGGGATAGGAAGTCATATATACAGCAGTTCCGGCCAACGGTAATGAACCTTTACCGCCAGCAAGTCGATCACGAATTTCTCCACCTGATCCGGTAGCCGCTCCGTTGAAGGGTTCAACTGTCGTTGGAAAATTATGCGTTTCCGCCTTGAGCGAAATCACCGAATCAAAATCTTCGATTTTGAAAAAATCGGGAATGTCTTGTCGCGTTGGAGCAAACTGTTCTACTCTTGGACCTTTGATAAACGCCACGTTATCCTTGTAGGCGGATACGATGTAGTTCGGATTTTCTTTTGAAGTCTTTTTGATGAGTTGAAAAAGGGTTGACTCTTTTTCTTGGCCATCGATGATGAATGTGCCGTTGAAAATTTTATGACGGCAGTGTTCGCTATTTACCTGCGAGAAGCCAAACACCTCACTGTCCGTAAGTTTGCGACCGAGTTTCCAACTTAGGTCATTTAAATAATCGATTTCTTCCTGGCTCAGGGCAAGACCTGCTTTTTCACTAAACGCTTTGATGTCATCAATGTCAAGAATGGGTTCTGGCGTGTGGTGGATAGTAAACAGATCCTGATCCAGTCCCGGATATAAATGCTGCAGCATCCGGTCGTGGGTGGCCGATACGCTCTCTACCTTAAAGAATTCTTCGATACGCTCAATACCCGAGATACCCATCGTTTGGGTGATTTCCACAGCATTAGTACTCCACGGGGTAAGCATCTCCTTGCGTGGACCCACAAAATGGCCGGTCAGAGTTGTCTCAGTGAAAGGCCTGGCACCGCTAAATAGCCAAATAAGCTTTTGAATGTCAGTAATTTGTAATGGCTGATTCGTGCCAACTGCGAAAATTACGTTGGTGGAGGAGCTGAAGAATAAAATCATGGAATGAGGCCGTGTTTTCAGGCGCTCAAAAATAATACTTAATGACCTTTCCTTTTAGTTTTTATTGCAGTGTTTCTCAGCGCTTTTTAGAGAACATCCAGCTCAGAAAATCAGATTCGGCAAAGGCATTGTCCCAACTGTTATGATTCACATCGGGGTATTCCGTGTAAAGCACGCTGGCGTTTAGCGATTTCAGTTTTTCCACCATCTGCTGAGAGTTCGTTACATCCACTACGGCATCCACAGCGCCATGAAAAACCCGGAAGGGTACTTTGGTTACGCGCTTGTCGTATTTTGCAACATCGCCAGCTCCGCAGATGGGCATGGCGGCAGCGAATAATTTTGGATACCGATACACAGCTTCATAGGTGCCCATGCCGCCCATTGAAAGGCCGGTGATGTAGATGCGTTTTTTATCAACAGCTTCTTCTTTAGTAATCTTTTTCACCAGCGCAATGGATGATTGAAGCTCTGCCGGTTCGGGTTTTGAGTAATCGATGGTGATCGTAAAGGGTGTTGTTGTTCGATCGAGGAGAGCAGCGGCCCAATAACTTTCCATAGCACATTGGGGCACGATCACAATGGCCTGAAAGTTTTTCCGGCTGTCTTCGGTTAAGAAAAGTTTGGCACCGTGTGTTAATTGTTTTTCATTGTCGTTGCCGCGCTCGCCACCGCCATGGAGAAAAAGTATGAGCGGATATTTTTTTGATCGATCATAATTTTCGGGAAAAAGAATGCGGTAAGGTAGTGCCTGCCCGGAAGGTGAGGTGTAAACTTTCTTTTCGTATAGATTAAGATCCTGGGCGAAAAGAACAGGAGTAACCTGAAACAGCAGAAGGAAGATGACCATGAATCTCATATCATGTTGGTTTAATGAATTAAAAAAGGCGTCCTATCATAGTGAGATCGGACGCCTGTTTCTTAATGAGGAAAGCAATTAGTTGCCTTTCTTTGCTTTTTTTTCAGCCCTTTTTTCCTTTAAGGTTTTGGTAGGCTTCTTCTTCTCATCTTTTTTGCGGTCCATTCCTTTTGACATAATAGTTGAGTTTTAGTGATATAAAAGTAATAAAAATTTCATTGACTAATACCTTTAATCAATATCGGAATACTTCGGGCAATCACCCCGTTGTGCCCGGTATCCAGAATTTCTAATTTATAGTCGCGCAGATGGCGAAGCAGGCGCTGCATGTCTTGGGTGGTGATGATCTTGTCATGTTTGCCTACCATCATGGTGAGTTTGATGGGATGACTCTTTATCAGGTCTGCTATATTTTTTAAATCAACGTGCATATGCCGGAATACGACCCACGAGTAATAGACCCGTTCCCGTTTTTCCTGGGTATCCATTTGTGATTCGGCAAAGCGAAGCAAACGATTATCCACGACATGTAGACCATGAAGGATGGATGTGATGGCATGCAGACGACCTGGTTTTAAGATCATGCTTTTGAAAAACTTGCGCAACAGCAACGGGTAAGTGGCCAGGCTATACCAGAAGTTTGTTGTAATTCCGTCCGGAGCAAGGAGGAAAATATGTTCGATCTGCTTAGGGAATAGTTCCAGCGTGGTCAGCGCAAACTTGCCACCCAGACTGAAACCCAGCACACTGAATCGTTCGGTGTGATGTTCATTCAAAAAGTTCACCATGATCTCTTTCCACATTTCTTTCTCAAGAGGCTGCTCATCTTCACGCCACGTACTGTTGCCATGAAAGAATAGATCAAAGGCATAGAGCGTGTAGTGCGGAGCGAGTGTTTCGGTAAGGGCGGCAAACGCACGATGGTGCTGACCAAAGCCATGAAACAGCAGCAACACTTTCTCTCCGTGCCCTAACTTTAGGTACGAGAGTGTGGAGTCTTTATAAAGTAACGTATGCTGCATGCTGACTTTAAAAGTAGGGAAATAAACGGGAACCAGCGGTGACATTTCATAGACCGGTTCTGCATCTATTTTTTGCATCTCATTCCGGGCAAGTTTGATGATGCTATGTATAGAAATTGTGTTTAATCATTAACACCCATCAACCACGATAAGCTGGCGCGACCCGGAATCTCGTACTACAGAGCACCGCACCTCATCGTACGCTCAGCATTTCACTTCTACGGGCTGCCTTATCATATCCTCTAATAAAGTGAACTTCCTTTTTCCATTGAAATTGGTAATTTGAAGTTCATTCTTAGCCATATGGTATGCATAATCTTCAGAATAGAGCAGATTCCTTGACTCAGGTCATGATAATGAAATGTGTGTTGTTAATCCTGCCTGTGATCTTATCCTCAACGGGCTTTTCACAAACGCTCTCCAGACAAGAAATCAGGGATGCTGCTCTTCGCGATTACCCGAAAGCAATCACAACCTTAAATGAGTTTCTGTTGTTACCCAACAACGGGCTTTATGTTGAGCAAACAAAGCAGAATCTGGAGTGGTGTGTGCGAGCAATGAAGAACAGAAAGTTTGAAACGAGGATTTTGGTTTCAAACGATGTGCCGCATCTGTATGCACAGCGCGTATTTAATCCAAAATTACCTTGGGTGCTTTTCTATCTTCAAATGGATGGTCAGCCTGCCGATAGTGCAAACTGGAGTCAGAAAAATCCATATCAAGCTACGTTGAAGAGGAAAGTCAATGATCACTGGGAGAGTATGGACTTGGGCACACGCAATGAGTACGATCCGGATTGGAGAATTTTTGCTCGTTCGGTATCCGACTCCAAGGGCCCAGCGATAGCTTTTTTATCCGCATTGGATATTCTGATGGAACGAAAGATCAATCCGGAATTTAATATCAAGATCATCATGGACTTTCAGGAAGAAATGGGATCGCCATCACTACCATCCTTAGTGAAGAATAACCAGGATCTCTTTTTGGCCAGGATGGTATTGATCATGGATGGAACTCGTCATGTTTCCAATTTGCCGACATTAAACTTTGGAGCGAGAGGGATCGCTACCATTCGTCTTAAAGTATTCGGAGCGAAAAACGAATTGCACAGCGGTCAGTACGGAAATTATGCACCCAACCCGGTGTTCAAATTAGCCAGGCTTTTAGCCGATATGAAAGATGATTCGGGAAGAGTCACCATTCCCGGGTATTATGATGACGTTCATCTTTCCAATCAGGAGAAGGCACTCATCAATGATATGCCGGGTGATGAAAAAACACTGACAACCACGCTGGGCATAGCTGCACCTGATCATGTTGGGAATACGTATGAAGAGTCTCTTCAATATCCATCGCTCAATGTGCGCGGTTTGAAGGCAGCTGCGGTGGGAAGCGAAGTCCGCACGATCATCCCTTCCGTGGCGATTGCCGAATTGGATTTGCGCCTGGTGCCTGAAACCGATGGCGAGAAAATGGTGATGCTGGTTAAAAACTTTATTGCAGCACAAGGATATTATTTTGTTATGGATCAACCAACGGATGAAGAACGAGCAAGTCACGCCAACTTGATTTCATTTGAGTATGAAATTGGATCAAAGCCTTTTCGAGCGGATCTTAATTCTCCAGCAGGTGTGTGGTTGGGCAGTGCCATGGACCGCACCTTTGGCAAAGGCAATTACGTGAAGCAGCGCACCACCGGTGGCTCTCAACCTATTGAACCTTTTATTACCACTCTAACTATTCCGGCCGTTTCCATTCGCATTCCTAATCCAGACAATAATATTCACGCAGCGGACGAAAATCTGCGCATCGGCAACTTTATCGAAGGCATACAAATGTGCCTGGGCATTCTGACGCAAAAAATGAAATGACGCAGCAAGCACTCTTCGCCACAGGTATCGTTTGCCTTACAGTGGCATTGATATGGTGGCTTAATCACCAGGAGATTAAATGGGTACAAGAAATACTGAATTGGTTTCCCGCCATTTTGTTTGCCTACGTGATGCCCGCAGTGATTACACATACTACCGGTGCTGATCTTTCTTCTGTGTATTTACATTCGCTATCCAGAAATTGGATTGTGCCCCTGGCTATTGTTATGGTCATGAGCGCTCTTTCGTTTCCTCAATTAAAGATAGTAGGAGCGAGGCCCATCGTATTGTTTTTTTCAGGTTCACTTTTCATTGCTGTGCTTCCGCCCGCATTGGTCTGGAGCTCACACTTTATTTCGCCCGCTACTTATGATCTTTTTATGGAGAAGGAATATTGGCGCGGCCTGGTACCCATTACCGGCAGTTGGATCGGTGGAAGCACCAGTCAGTTGGTGTTAAAAGAACTGGTGAGTTGCCCGGAATCATTATTCCTGTCGGTTATTGTGCTGGATAATATTCTGATTAATATCTGGACGATCATCATGTTTCAGGTGATCAAGCGAAGTGATCGCCTCAACCAGTTTTTTCGCATCAACACCGCGATGCCCGAAGTTCAAGGGGTTGAATCGGTTTCGGAAAAGAATTCAACGACCTCCGTAGCCGTTACGGTGATCACTGTTGCGATGGCCATAGGCATTATTAATTTTAGCACGGATAATTTTTTATGGCGAGTGATATCCTTATCCCTACTAGGTCTTGCATTCGGTAATTTTATTCCGCGATGGAATCATTCATTTGTACTGAAGGCGGGTGCCTTGTTGATGATCATCATCATGGCTATTTTAGGATTGCGTCTTGACTTTAGCGGATTATCGTTGCCCTTCGCTTTTGTCGTGCTTTGCGTGGTGTGGTTGATCGGACATTATATGTTCATGATGCTTGGCGCAACGTTACTGAACGTGCACATGGCCTGGGTACCCATCGCCAGCATGGCTAACCTGGGAGGTATTTCAACCGCTCCGGCTGTCACCTCGGCCTATAACAAAAACTGGATGCCTCACGCCATTCTGTTGGCAATATTGAGTATGGTCACCGGTACGATGTGGGGCATCTTCACCATGTATTTATTTAACCACTTTCCGTAGAAGAGCGAATGAACCGTTTACAAAAAACAACGGCATCTTTCTTTTAAAATTGGTACATTCAAATTCAGTCAACTTCTACTATCTATTATGAGCAACCTCAACATCAAAGCCAAAGCTGAAAATACCTACGATGCCATTGTAGTCGGTTCCGGAATCAGCGGAGGCTGGGCCGCCAAAGAACTTTGTGAAAAAGGATTGAAGACACTCGTGCTCGAACGTGGCCCGATGGTAGAGCACATCAAAGATTATCCAACGGCCAATGATGCACCCTGGGATTTAGCGCATCGCAATGTGATTACGGAAAAGATGCGCGAAGAGCAGCACATTCAGGTGCGCGGCTTTTGCAATGAAGCCAACAAACACTTTTATGTAAATGATTTGGAGCACCCTTATAATCAGGTAAAACCTTACGATTGGATTCGTGGCTATCAGGTAGGAGGAAGAAGTCTTACGTGGGGCCGTCAATGCTATCGTTGGAGTGATCTTGACTTTGAAGCCAATGCAAAAGATGGTCATGGGGCCGACTGGCCGATCCGGTATAAAGACATTGCTCCGTGGTATAGCTATGTAGAAAAATTTGTGGGCGTAAGTGGTTCAACAGAAGGATTACCTCAATTGCCCGATGGAGAATTTCTTCCACCCATGGAAATGAATTGTTTGGAGAAGCATGTTTCCGGAAGTATCCACTCCGCTTTTCCTGAACGTAATATGATCATTGGTCGCGCTGCCAATCTTACCCGAGGCTTGCACGAACGCGGTCCTTGTCAGTTCAGAAATGCATGCGATCGTGGGTGTCCTTTCTCGGGATATTTCAGCAGTAACAGTGCCACCTTACCCGCAGCAAGAGCTACCGGTAATCTCACCTTAAGACCTCACTCCGTAGTTTCAGAAGTGATCTATGATAAGAATAGTCAGAAAGCCACTGGTGTTCGCATCATCGATGCTGAAACGATGAACACGGAAGAATACTATGCAAAAATTATTTTTCTGAATGCATCAACCCTTGGTTCAACATTCATTTTACTTCATTCTGTTTCGGATGCTTTTCCGAATGGGATGGGCAACAGCAGTGGTCAGCTTGGTCATAACCTGATGGATCATCATTATCATGTTGGCGCGTCCGGTTCATACGAAGGCTTTCAGGATGAATATACGTTTGGGCGCAGGCCCAATGGAATCTATATTCCGCGCTTTAGAAATATTAACACCAAGACAGAGCGTAACGACTATGTGCGTGGCTTCGGCTACCAGGGTGGTGCGTCACGGGGTCGGTTTGGTAGCTCTGAAAAAATTGGAGCTGAGTTAAAAGAAGAAGCTGCCGGCCTGGGCAATTGGGGGTTTTGGTTAGGTGCGTGGGGCGAACAATTGCCAGACTACCATAATCAAGTATCGTTGAGCAAAGACAAGAAAGATAAGTGGGGCTTGCCCTTGCTGGACATTGATTGCGAGTGGAAAGAAAATGAATTGGCTATGCGCAAAGACATGATGAACAGCGCTGCCGAAATGCTGGAAAGTGCAGGTATCAAAAACATTTCCACATTTGATGATAGCAAAGCCTACCCAGGGTTGTGTATCCACGAAATGGGTACGGCCCGCATGGGTAAAGATCCGAAGACTTCCGTGCTGAACAAATGGAATCAGGTGCATGAAGCAAAAAATGTGTTTGTAACCGATGGCGCCTGCATGACTTCTTCGGCTAATCAAAATCCTTCTATTACCTATATGGCCCTAACAGCGCGAGCAACAGATTATGCTGTGGAGGAATTGAAGAAGGGAAATCTTTAAGACAGGTTACCTGCTAAAGCACACCTAACACCTTTGCACATCCGGCATACCTGATCTGTTCGATAGCACCACCGTTCTGTACGGCTCCATAACGTATGCCTATGGATAGGAGGCTGCTGCTGGCCTCATCGGCAGGAGGTTCGGGGAGTTTCACCTGTAGTGATTCTTTTTTCTGATGGCCTTGTGCAGCATGCCAAGCGGTGGTCGCTATTGCAACATTGTTTTCGTGGTAAGAAAGGGACGATGGCAGGTATTTCCCATCGCGATAGAATAAGTCGGGCACCATGCCAATAACAATTTGGATACTAAAAAATGGAGCATCCTTACGGGCAAAGAAATTGATACCGGGCAACAGTTCTGGCAAATTGACCTGCGCACTCCACGTGTCCGGTTCCAGCGAGCAGGAAACCCCGGCACGCACCACGGAATCGAACGGATTTTTTCGGTTGAGCGAGAAGCCTTGCAGCAGAAGTTTGTTTTTGGAAAGAATAATATGACGCTGTCCAAATGCACTTTGTGTGTCTAACTCCTGAATGGGCTTCACCAGCGCATTCAATGGACCGGCAATGTTATAATCGGCCAGGGCTTTCTGTGGCCACATCATCTTCATAATCCAACGGCTGGCTGTTGCTCGGCCACTGAACTCGGCATTGTTGCGCCTGACCACATCGAAGGAAGGACTTTTCTTAATGGAGCTGGAATCAGGTCCGCCTTTTCTACGCAAAATAATCTGTTCAGAACCGCGCATTTTATAGGCTGAGATAGTGCCCAGCGAACCGGTAAACGCGATATCAGAGGTTAATCGTGCCATAACTACAGAATTTTAGTGGAGGAAGTTACTTAAGCTTATGCTGAGGAGCAATACCCGGGTTAAGATATTGATCACTATGATCAATCCCGTAGATAATCCGTACCTCTATAGATACGGGATATCTACGGGTTATGTACGGGATATATACGGGATATCTACGGGAAAACCCCGATTGTGTCTAGTCCTAAAATAACTATAACTATACAGGTTTAACAAATGATCCTGGCCCTGCTATACAGCTTAGTGGTGTAATCCTGGCTTTAGCCCGCCCATTCCACGTACACACTTTGGCGGGCTATGGAGGTGGGCGGGAAGCGAAAAACCGATGTGTAAGGGTTAGTTATCGCCAGTAAGGCACAGAGCGTGTTGATGAAGTGTCCACTTTGTGATCGCCTGTTGTTTACGAATTACGATGCATTCCAAAACATGCGCTTATTCCTTATTTTTGGAGGTATAGGCGCAACTAATTGGCAATTATGATGCATTATTATGACAAAATCCACCGTGGGGAGAAGCGTTTGTTCATAAAATTCCCCTTCGATAAGTCAATCTCTGAAAAATTAAAGAAAATAGCTGACTGCAAATGGAGCCAGACAGAAAAAGCATGGCATGTGGAGGCATCTCATGCTGTTTTTGTGAAACTACAAAAAGCCTACCCGGAACTACAGCCCTTGAATCCAAGTGCCGAAGCAAATGCGCAAGCAAAGCCAGCGCTCTCACAAGAGAAAGCTCAAAAGCTTACCGTGAAGGTAGTGCAATACAAAACCGGGAGATACCGGGTGATCGCGTTTTACCATCCGTTGTTGGTATCAATGCTAAGAACTTTTCCGTTTGCTAAGTATGACAAGGGTGAAAAGTGGTGGAGCGTGGCCATAGAAGAAAAGCAAAAGAAGGAATTGGAAGACTTTTGCACAACCGAACGGATGGAATTGGTATGGGAGGACGATCGTGTGAAAAAAGGTGTGAAGCCCAAGCCCCGTGTGTACGAAATACCCAACTACCGCACCTGTCCAGATATAATGCTGGAAAAGTTGGAGATCATGCGTTACTCTGCCAGCACCATCAAGGTCTATAAGCAATCCTTTGAAGAGTTTATCAATTACTACAATACTAAGAAGATTGACGACATCACCGAACCGGAGATAATTGCCTACACGCGCTATTTGGTGCAAGAGCGAGGCATATCGGCTAGCTCTCAAAACCAAGCCATAAACGCCATCAAATTCTACTATGAAAAAGTAAAAGGTGGCGCCCGTAAGTTCTACCAACTGGAACGGCCACTGAAGGAAACGAAATTGCCTACCGTACTATCCGTGGAGGAAGTGCAAGCCATGATAAAAAGCACCAAAAACCTGAAGCATAAAACGATGATAATGCTTTGTTACTCGGCTGGCCTACGGTTAGGCGAATTGCTGAACCTAAAACCCAATGATATAGACAGCGATCGGATGCAGATCAGCATAAAAGGGGCGAAAGGAAAGAAAGACCGCTACACACTTCTAGCTGAAAAATTACTTCCGCTATTGCGGGATTATTACAAGAAGTATGGCCCGAAGGAATACCTATTTGAAGGAGAGACTGGAGGACAATATAGTGAGCGTAGCATGCAGACGGTAGTTAAAGAGGCATTGCAGCGGGGGAATGTAAAGAAGTATGCCACGGTGCACACGCTGCGGCACAGTTTTGCCACACACCTGTTGGAAAATGGTACAGACTTGC
The DNA here is from genome assembly GCA_947470895.1 of Bacteroidota bacterium. Lineage (GTDB taxonomy): Bacteria > Bacteroidota > Bacteroidia > Cytophagales > Cyclobacteriaceae > ELB16-189. Next base: position 275 of record CANIVF010000026.1, on the reverse strand, counting down.
GCTACATACAAAACCTACTTGGGCACAGCAGCAGCAAGACCACTGAGGTTTACACCCATGTAACAAGCAAAGCACTCAGTGGCCTAAAAAGCCCGCTGGACAACTTGGATATATAGCTTCGAATTAGTAGAATTGACAATGGAAACTGCGAAAAGCGCATCTTTAATTGTACTTGTTGGGAAAAGCCACCAGCACTCACATATAAGCGAAATATGCGCATCTTTCTAATAAAAGGCGCAGCAAACATGCGCTTATACTAATGTTAGCGGTTATGG
>CANIVF010000025.1 GCA_947470895.1 Bacteroidota bacterium | reverse complement strand
AAAGTGCTTTGTGTTTTGAAAAAAGTCCATCCCTATTCCAAAACGCATGAGCCACTTTTATTCCCCACTGTCAAACACAAAGACAGCAGCCTTTCAAGAATTATAGGTTATTCCAGTAGATCTGCCAAAAGTCCGGATGTGTGTGTATCTACGTCTATACTGCCATGTAGCAGTTCGGCTTGCATTTTGGTCATATACAGGCCAAGTCCCTTTCCTTCCACATGGGTGTGTAGTCGTTTGTACATCTTGAATAGATAATCTTTCTGCAATTCCAGATTGATACCTAGTCCGTTATCAGTGATTTGAAAAACCACTTGTTGGTTTTCAAATCGTGTTTGTATTTGAATGTCAAGTGTTCGGTTGGGTGCTCTGAATTTTATGGCGTTACTAATCAGATTATAGACAATGCTTTCAATGATATGATTTATACTTACGATAAATGGTGCTTTAAGAAAGTCGCAGGTAATTTGGATTCCATACTGTTCAATTTCCTGTTCATATACTTTCAAATTTTTATTCACTACATCCTCCCAATATACTTTTTGTTTAAAGCTAATTGGGCTTTTTTCTGAATCAAGTAACATGTGAATTTCGCGAATGACCGAATCCAGTTGCTGGATGGAGGTATGGGTCTTTTCACAAATTGACATCAGAGTGGGATCGAGATTATCCTTAGGTACGATGCTGAGTAATCCGATGATTGAAGCTACGGGGCCGCGCAAGTTGTGCGATACCATATAGGAGTATTGACTTAAATTATTGTAGGTTTTAATAAGGTCCCGGTTCATCTCCTCCAGTTTTTCATTACGTTCCACTAACTCCAATTCAAGGGCCTCATTTTCGGTGGCTAGTATCTGTTTTTGTTCTTCACTTTTTTCATGAGCTTGTTTGATATTTTTTTTCCCCAGGCTAAGGGTTACATTTTTTTCGAGCGTGTTTTTGTATTGATATTGAAGTGTTAGGTTTTTTATCTGAATATCTTCGTTTTCGGTATTGATTTTCTTATTTTGAGAGGCAATCTCTTCCATTTGTGTCTGCACTTCCTGATAGGCATCATTAAGCGCATCCAATAAATGTGTATTAGTTTCTTCACTTTCTTCAAACTTTTGTCGGAGAAGGATTGCTCCACCGCCCAACGATAATACAGCAATAAGTACCCTCGTATTAGTAAGATGGTAGGTAACATCCGTTAAACCCACTTGCGAATAGCCGATACCAAAAAATGCATGAATTTGATCAAATCCAAAAAGAGCTATTAAAGGAAAGGTTAATGCTAATGCCAAAAGTATCCGTTGCTTTAAACTGAATATGAGAAAAGGGACCACGAAGCATGCTATTAAAACAATCCTAAAACCTACATATCCACTTGTTTCAAGATCTTGCCCGTGCAACTTAGTATAAACGGAATAAATGGTTGTTATTAAAGTGGGTATCCAGGAAAGTAGAATACGACTCGTGTTGATATAGCCAAACTTGTTAAAAATAATGGGTGTTGATAGTAAAATTGGTTGAGTAATCAGTAAAAAAGAGATACGTTCTGCCCCAACCATTAACCATATTAACGCAATATTCAGGGTTGCGATCAGCGTGAATAAAAAGCTTAAGCGATTGATTGATATGATGGATCTTCTTTCGTTTTCTGGGAGTTTACCATCGGCACCGATTGTAATCATCGAATTACGAAGGTTTTGAATTAAGTAGTTGATTTTAGTTACCATATTAAAAGCAAAGAGTTATAAGACGAGGGCTTATTAAGACTAATGGTAAAAAGGAAATTGTCGTAATATTAAAAAAAGTATTACACCTGGCTCGTAGTAAAAAAGCGACATGAAGGGAAGCGCTCTTTGATAATATTTTATAAGATTGTATCTCAGCGCTTACTTGCAGCAAACGATCTGTCAAATTATGCTATCGAAATGCGACTTTTTACTTTGATTCTTTTTTCTAATCTTCCTGAAATTTAGATAAACGGCTTCATGAGCAAAATTACCTTGGATAAACTTTTAGGCATCGATTACCCGGTAATCGTGGCACCCATGTTTCTGATCTCCAATACAAAAATGATTAAGGCGGCATTGGCGAATGGAGTAACAGCTGCTTTTCCTGCATTGAACTACCGCACCGATGATGAATTGCGTGCCGCCATGAATGACATCAAAACTTCTACGTCAAAACCTTTTGGAGTAAACCTGATTGTTAATAAATCCAATCTTAAATACAAGGATCAGTTAAAGACGCTGGTCGATCTGAGAGTTGATTTCATTATCACCTCATTAGGTAATCCCAAAGAAGTAATTGATCAGTGCAAGCCATTGGGTATAAAAGTATTTTGTGATGTAGTTGATTTATCCTATGCACAAAAGGTGGAAAGCCTCGGTGCGGATGCAATCATCGCAGTCAATAGCAGGGCAGGGGGGCATTCAGGAAACATTTCTCCCAATGAATTGGTAACACTACTTACGAAGAACTGTGGCATTCCTGTTATTTCGGCTGGTGGTATTGCCTGTGGAAAGGATTTGAAGGATGTTATGGACTGGGGTGCAGCAGGTGCTTCTGTGGGCACCATTTTCATAGCCTGTGAGGAGGCCGATATTTCACCAGAATATAAAAAGGCGATGGTTGATTATGGTGAGAAAGATATCGTGATGTCAACCAAATTATCTGGTTCTGCATTAACGGTTATCAATACTCCTTATGTGCAGCAAATGGGAACGAAAGCCAATTTTTTAGAACGCATTTTAAATAAGAATAAAACGCTCAAAAAGTATGTGAAGATGATCATCGCCTATCGCGGAATGAAACAGGTTGAGAAAGCTGCGTTTGGTGCTACCTATAAAACGGTTTGGTGCGCGGGCCCGGCTATTGAACATGTTCATAGCATTCGCCCAATGGGTGAAATTGTCAAGACTTTGACGAACGAGTATAATCAGGCAAATCAACATTGAGATTTTGATTTGACATAGAGTAGAGAAATCATGAATGAGAAAAAGCACTGGAACAGAATTGCACCCAGTTACAATGATGAGATTTTTGATGTATTCCAAAGTGATAAGAAAAAAAAGTTGCCCAGGTATTTTAAAAAACACGCGGGGTTAGATAAAACAGCCATTGATTTTGGTTGTGGCAATGGAAAATCGTTTCCCTATATGGCTCCGCAATTCAAGGAGATATTAGCTCTTGACATTTCTGCAGATCTGCTCAAGCAAGCCAAACAACGAGGGTACACGAATGTCGAATTAAAGCAAGAGGATTTAACAAGAAAGAATCTGGTGCTGCCGAATGTTGATTTTGCATTCTGCTGTAATGTGATCATGTTTCCGGTGATCGAAAAGAATTTATTCATGATCAAGAATATTCATCGTGCTTTAAAGACGGGCGGTACCGCCCTGATCGTATTACCATCACTCGACTCTGCTTTGTTTTCTTCCTGGCGACTTATTGAACTGTATGGTAGGGAAGGAGTGAAGCCGTCAGATATCCCCGCTCATGAGTTCCATTATTTCAAAGGCAACAAGAGAGATATTCTTCAAGGCATTGTACATATTGATGGTGTGCCCACTAAGCATTACATGGAACCTGAGATACAAGTGATCTTTAAGGAAGCAGGATTTTCAGTAACCAAAGTTGATAAACTGGAATATGATTGGAATACAGAACTTACATCTCCTCCTCCCTGGCTAGAGGCACCCTATCCGTGGGACTGGCTGGTCGAATGCAAGAAGAACTAACCGTTCCTCTTACGAATCATTATTTCAGAAGTGATTTTTAGTTAGATTCGCACACCAAAATTTTAACTTACAATTCTATGAAATTCTACCTGCGAATGGTTTCACTTCTGATCCCTGTTATCGTGATCGGTTTGTTGCAGTCATGCAATAACGAGCCACCCACAGATCTCGCCAAAGAAAGTATCATCCCCAAGCCGGTATCGGTAGTGGCCACAGGTGAAAGTTTTTCATTAACGGGCGCAACAGTAATTTATGTTGAAGGTGCCAATGAGGCTCTTATGAATGTTGCGAATCAACTATCCTCCGGATTATCGGCAATAACAGGGTTTGCTCCTAAAGTGGAGTCAACAACCGGTTCCCCCAAAGAAGGTAACATTTACTTAGTGATGGGAGGGGCTGACTCTAAAATTGGAGCAGAAGGATATGATCTGAATATTACCGAAGATCTGGTTACCCTTAAAGCAAATGAAGCTGCCGGAGTTTACATGGGTGCGCAAACATTATTACAAATTGTTCCTGCTGCAAGGGCCTATGCGCCAAATGATCGTTACAGAATTGCAGCCGGATCCGTTATCGATTATCCGAACTACAGTTGGAGAGGATCTATGCTGGATGTGGCACGCCATTTCTTTACCGTAGAAGAAGTGAAGCGCTACATCGATATGATCAGCTATTATAAATTTAATGTGCTGCATCTTCACTTAAGTGATGATCAGGGTTGGCGCATCGAGATCAAATCGTGGCCTAACCTTACTGCTCATGGAGGCAGTACGGAAGTTGGCGGTGGTGAAGGTGGTTTCTATACACAAGAGCAATACAAAGATATTGTTGCCTACGCGGCAAGCCGGTATATCACGGTTATTCCAGAAATTGATTTGCCGGGCCATATCAACTCAGCGCTGGCTTCTTATGCAGAATTGAATTCAGGTATTCAGGTTCCCTTTGAAGGTCGGTTCAAAGGACCGGTTCAAACACAAGGTATTCTTGATGGGAAACAAAAACCTACCGAACTTTATACAGGTATTGAAGTTGGGTTTAGTACGCTTAGTCTGAAAAAACCTTCTACCTTTAAATTTATAAATGACGTAATACGCGAGCTTGCAGAAATCACTCCAGGACCTTATCTCCATATCGGTGGCGATGAAGCTCACGTGACCAAAAAGGAAGATTACATTGAGTTTATTAATCGTTTTACTGAGATCGTAAAAGCCAACAATAAGAAAATGATTGGCTGGGAAGAGATTGCACAAGCCAACATTGACGACAATGCCATTGCGCAACATTGGGCCTCTGAGGAGTATGCTCAGGAAGCAGCCAGCAAGGGTGCGAAAATTATCATGTCACCTTCCAAGAAAGTGTACCTCGATATGCAGTATGATTCAACCAGCAGGCTGGGATTGCATTGGGCCGCTTATATTGAAGTAGATGATTCATACAATTGGGATCCTGCCACCCGTGTTGAAGGTATCGAAAGAAACCAGATCATGGGTGTTGAATCACCACTATGGAGTGAGACGATTGCTACTATGGATGATATCGAGTATTTGTTATTTCCCCGCATCATAGGTGTAGCCGAAATTGGATGGACGCCAGTAGAAAATCGCAATTGGGATGAATATAAAGTGAGGTTGGCTAATCACGGACCGAAAATGAAAGCAAAAGGTATTGATTTCTATCGCTCTTCACGCGTGCCGTGGGTTGATTAATTAAATTTTAAAACTAAGACATAAGCGTCAATCATAACTGGTTGGCGCTTTTTTTTAAAGCCAAGATATTTTTGACGCATCTTAAACTAAGGAAGCGAAATGCATTATTAAGGTATGATTTATATCATCGTTTTAATGATTAATCTTTGCTATCATTGGCTATGAAAATTCAAAGAAAGCTTATCAGCGCAGGGGTATTTGTTTTGTTTGTTTTGCTTCTCACGAGTTGCAAAGTGGTAGTGAAGGAGACATATGATCATTCAGTTGATTTTAGTAAGTACAAGACTTTTTGTTGGATGACGGGCTGTGAATTTAAATTCAATGGTCCCGAGTATTTAAATGATAGCCTGTTGAGGGAGAGCCTAAAAGCATCCCTGATCAGGGAATTAGAAAGCAAGGGACTTCAGGAGGATTCAAATAACCCTGAACTATTGGTGGGATTTGCCATTACTGTGCAAGATGAACAAGCTGTCATCTATCATCGGGCAGAAGATTCTCACGTGTATTATCAACCATTGACAACAGACCGTGAGGTAATCAATTATCTGAAAGGCACGTTAATTATTGGTATGGCCGATAAAACGGAAAGCCGTATGGTGTGGCAGTCGCACGCGGTTAGTTACATGGAACTAAATCCGGATTTTTCTGAAAAGAATATACGCAAAGGAATAAAACACGTGTTGAAGAATTTTCCGCCTAAACCTGACAAATAGTAGGCAGTAGGCAAAAAATATTTTGCCTGATTATGATGACAACATCGCCTCAGCTTCCATCTCTACCAGGTATTCATCTCCAATAATATCAGCCCTCACCATCGTGTTGGCTGGTTGAATATCTTTGAAGCGTTCACCATGAGCACGTGAGATGGGCTCCCATTGATTAATGTTTCTAATAAAGATGCGCGTGCGTACTACCTGATCTAAGGTTCCGCCCAATGATTGAATGGCACCTTCAATTTTGTCAATGATGTAATGCATTTGTGCAGCGGGATCATTCCCTCCAATAGATTTTGATCCGTGTGTAGCGGTTGTGCCCGATACCAGAATGCGATTTCCTTTTCTTACGGCACGACTAAAACCGGCCAGATCTTCCCAGATGGTTCCACTTAATGCTTTTGTTCGGCCATCATTTCCCGTAATGGAAGGATAAGGTGCCGGAAAACTTTCTACATGGTGACTCAAATCTCCAGATGCAGTAAGAAAGGGAGGCTTGCGGTATTCATCGCCACAATCACCCGGGATGCTAGTTAAGCCGGAAAGTGATTGCGTAATCTGTAGCGTACTCTCTTCATCAAAATGAAAAGAAAATAATTTATCGTTTTCTTGAATATGCTCGCTCTTTCCCAGTCGTGCACCAATGATTACTCCGGCTACAGCGGGGTTTTCTAAAATGTATTTACTCGCAATGTTGGCAATACCTACGTTGTATTTTTGCGCAATGCTATCCAACGTTTTTAATAGAGATTGAAATTTTTCCCAGCCTCCTGCAGCATTGATGAATCGCTTGTATTTCATCTGCGACCAGGTGAGCGAAGCATTCCGTTGAGGTTCAGGTTTGTTCAACCATTTCTCGGAAAGGAAACCACCGGCTACGGTACCGAATGCCAGTAACTTCACATTATGTTTTAAACAGAGTGCGCTCATCTTTCCTGCTGCGCGTTGATCTAACAAAGAATAGCAAACCTGATTGGAAACTACTTCGATGCCACTGTTGGCTACAATTTGTAGATGAGCCGTGTCGAAGTTGGTAAGGCCTAAGTGTTTAATAAGACCTTCTTCTTTTAATTCCTGCAAATAGAAAAGACAATCCAGCCACGAAGGGTGCGCATAACTCCAGGCGTGAAATTGCATCAGGTCAATTTGTTCGGATTGCAACCGGCTCAGCGCAAGTTGTACAGCATCACGAACTTGTTGTTTGGTTACCGAACCAGGTTCAGGAACCCACTTCGTAAATAGTTGCGCTTTGTCTTTTGAATATTTTTTTTTAAACACACCTGAAATTTCTTCGGCCGAACCATAATGATCGGCCATATCAAATGTGGTGAAGCCAGCTTCCGCGTAAGCGTTCATAGCCAATGCGGCTTGGCCAGCATCCACCATATTTCCATCGCGTTCCAGATCGGCAATCTGCCATAGTCCGGTTAATGCACGACAGATGGTTAGACCATTTGCGAGATCAATATATTTTGACGAAGTGTTCATGAGTGAAGGAAATCTTAGATAGTCTTATTCAGGAGGCAATTCGGAAAATATTTTTTTTGTATCAACACCTGATTTTTTTAATGAATTCCATTGGGTAAAGAAGATCACGCTGGCAACAATCATCACGATAATCCATACTGGAGTAGAGTGAAAGTACCATGCATCTACCTCAGCCGTTACATCTTTGATGATATGGATGAGTAAAAAACAAGAAAGCGCGATCGTGCCCGTAATGGCCAGCACTTGTTGTATCGTGCGGGACTTAAATACTTTTATTTCGGCCGCCAATGCCGGATTGTTTTTGGGAAGCAAGAGCACAGACACGCACATCAATAGAAAATTCACCAGCATAGAGGTGACCATAATATCAATACCCAAAAAGAAATCACCAGCAAAATGACTTCCTAGAATTCCAACAGAAGCCATGGCACCACAGGCTATGATGGCGAGGTGTGGAGTATGATACTTGGGATGAACAGCCGTTAATCGCTTTGGAAAAATCCCATCTTCGGCCCAAGAGAACATCAACCGGGAAACAGACAATATCATGGCTGGTAAATCATTTGTTAGAGCAACCGCGGCACCAAGCACAATGGCAACTGCCCAACCGGCTGGAAGAATATAACTTAACAAACCGGGTGCAGTTACATCTTTGTTCATAGCTTCCTGAGCAACAAAGCTCCACGGTATAGCATGATAGACTGAAAACGTGAATAGAATATAAAACAAACTGACGCTGAAAATGGCTATGCCAATAGCTCTTGGTAGCGAACGACCTGGATCTTTTGCTTCGCCACCTGCTTGTGCAATCGAATCGAAACCGATGAAGCTTGCAAAGAGTAAAGCGGACGCAGACAGAAATGTGTTCCAATTAAACTTAGCAATTGTCGCAGGCACAGTCCTTCCTTCTTTGATCATTAAGGCTGATGCAAAATCTTCTTGTGTAAACATTAGGCCGGCAACGATCACAATCCCGCCCAACACAAACATGAGGATCATGAGCGGTACAACTGTCTTTTCATATGATTTCACACCACGAATATTAATCAAGACAAATATCCATAGAATGATCAGAGCAAGGATCACACGCACGGAACCGGTATTCAGCAATTGCGCAACTTCATTCCAATACAATGCCGAAGCGATGTCCCGCAGAAAGGGGATGATCACATACGCGACTACCCCAATCACAATCGATAAACCAAACCATTGCGAAAAACTAGCCACAAAACCGAGGTAGGGACTTAATGATCGGCTGGCATATAAATAACTTCCACCCGCACGGGGCATGGCCGATGCTAATACGATGTAAGCAAAGGCCGCGAGCACAGCGGGCACGGCTGCAAATAGAAATGCCGGCAGCACGTAAGGACCAATGCCAGGCACGTTGCGTTGAATCATAAAGGGCACCACATGTATGGAAGCACCAATCATGGAACAGATTCCAGTAGCCGCCAACCCAAGTAAACCCATCTGTCGGTTTAGATTAGTTCCTTTTACTGGATTGCTTTTGTCTTGCGCTGTTGACATTCGATGGTTAAAACCGAAAAGTAAAGTATTTACGAAGTAATCGCAATCCGTTAAAAAAAACAGCGAATGTTTTGTTGTTTATCTCTTTGTGTATCTTCGAGCCTTCGAGGTTCACTGTACCTAATTAAATTTGCATAGTTATGATCGAATTAGAATCACAGTTATCCCTTTCATGTGAAAGGACGGAAGTGTTTGCATCGGTAGCTTCCTATTTATCAAAAGCCGGATTCACGGTTGTGTCGCAGGATTTTAATCGCCCGTGGGGAGGATTTTTTGTTCTGGACGAATCACAAGCTCAGACATTTAGCAAAAAGTATTTTCAGGATGTTGATTTTTCATCGTTGAAAATCAGCGGTAAGCTGAGCCCTAAAATTTTGATGGTGGAAGCCAACAAACGATTATCTTGGCAATACCATCATAGACGTGCTGAGATTTGGAAACTGGTTGCCGGCCATGCCGGAGTGGTTACTAGTGAAACTGATGAGGAAGGTCCTGTTCAGCAGTTGAAAGTAGGAGAGATCATTCGCCTGAAGCAAGGACAACGTCATCGTTTGATCGGTGTATCTGGAGGGTGGGGAATGGTGGCTGAAATCTGGCAGCACACGGATGCCAATTATCCTTCTGATGAAAGTGATATCATTAGAGTACAGGATGATTTTGGAAGATAGGCGGGAATGAATCAGCCGCAATAGCTGTTCATAATCGTATAAATCAGCAGGTAAATTTTGTAAGCACTTCTCTTTTGGTGTTACTTTATTTGTAACTATAAATTAAAACAGCATGGAAAAGACTAAATTCAAAACCAATATTAAGTGTTCTGCTTGTGTGGCTAAAGTGACTCCTTATCTTAATGAAGTAGCCGGTGAGAACCATTGGCATATAGATTTGGTAGACCCAGCACGAACATTAACAATCGACAACTCAGATGACAATAAAATCGTAGAAGCTCTTCAGAAGGCCGGTTATAACGCAGAACGGGTCTAAAAATCTAGTTAACAACTTGTTAATAGCTTTTTATTACATTTGCTAAGTCAATGAAATTTTTGAACCCTATAATGTCCTCTTTGCTCGCCTTGTTGGTGCTTGTTTCGACAAGCAGCTTTATGGTGAATATGCATTTTTGTGGAGGTCACGTGCAAAGTTTTTCTTTCATTGAAGAAGCGGCTCCTTGCCCTATGGAAGTTCAACTTCCTCCTTGCCATAAGAAGATGACCGCAAAGAAATCGGGATGCTGTGAAGATAAGCACGTTACCTTCGAAGGCAAAGATTTTAACTCGCAAGTTCAGGATTTTTCAATTCTTAGCTGGCAGGCTGTTAACTGGATTGCTACTCTCCCTATGATTATGGAAGTAATCCAGGTGAATGAAGCATTTACCTTTTCAACTAACACACCTTACAAACCACCCATTCTCGAGCGCAACATTCCTGTGCTCGTTCAATCTTTCCTTATTTAATCATAGCTCATTTTTTGTGAGTATCTGATAACGCTATTAGATTAGTCTCACTTCTTGTGTCTTTCTACTTGATACTATTCAGCTATGATAGAAAATATAATCTCTTATTCACTTCGTAATCGCTTTCTCATCCTGATGATTGCCATCGGATTGTTTGCCTGGGGCATTCATTCCGTGCGCATTAATAAGATCGATGCCATACCAGATCTTTCCGAAAACCAGGTCATAGTATTCACCGAGTGGATGGGCCGCAGTCCGCAGATTATTGAAGACCAGGTAACGTATCCACTTGTCACCAACCTGCAGGGACTTCCACAAGTAAAGTATGTTCGTGGGGCTTCTATGTTTGGAATGAGTTTCGTTTACGTTATTTTCAATGATGATACTGATGTGTATTGGGCACGCGAACGTGTGCTTGAACGTTTGAACTATGCTACGCGATTATTACCACAAGGAGTAACCCCAACACTCGGTCCCGATGGAACAGGCGTTGGACATATTCTTTGGTATACACTTGATGCCCCGGGAATGGATCTGGGTGAGCAACGTGCTATGCAGGACTGGTATGTAAAATTTGCGTTGCAGAATGTGCAAGGTGTAAGTGAGATCGCCTCCTTCGGGGGATTTCAAAAGCAATATCAGATTGCGTTAAATCCGAATAAGCTTTCCTATTACAATCTTTCAGTTCCTGAAGTGATTCAGTCGGTACGATCCAACAACAATGAAGCTGGCGGTCGAAAGTTTGAGATGAGCGACATCGGTTACATCATTAAAACGACTGGCTATCTCAAGTCGGTAGAGGAGATTGAAAACATCGCAGTGAAGACCGTGAACTCGGTGCCCGTGAAAGTAAAAGATCTCGGTTCGGTGCAGATGACCGGTGAAGCGCGTCTTGGAATTTTCGATCAGGATGGAGAAGGCGAAGTGGTGGGAGGTATTGTGGTGATGCGCTATGGCGAAAATGCGGATGAAGTCATCCATCGCGTAAAAGCGAAGATGGAAGAAGTAGCGAAAGGATTTCCGGAAGGAGTTAAGTTTAGGGTGGTGTATGATCGTAGTGAACTGATCGAAGAATCAATATCATCCATTAAGACTACGTTAATCGAAGAGATGATTGTGGTTTCACTGGTGGTGATTCTCTTCCTGTTCCATTGGCGCAGTGCTGTGAGCATCATCATTCAAATACCCGTTACCATTGCAACCAGCTTTATTTTATTGAACGCATTTGGTATTTCATCCAACATTATGTCCTTGACGGGAATCGTTTTGGCTATTGGGGTGATTGTTGATAATGGGATCATCATGGCAGAGAACTCCTATAAGAATCTCGCCATTCGCTATGCCGAATTGAACGGAGCCATTCCAGAACTCGAGCGACTTGCCATCATTGAAAAATCATCTACACAGGTTTCACGAGGTGTTTTTTATTCCACGATCATCATCATCACTTCATTCTTACCTGTTTTCATGCTCACAGGACAAGAAGGAAAATTATTTCATCCCTTAGCATACACGAAGACTTTCATTATGCTGGTAGATGCCATCCTGGTGATTACCCTGGCACCAGTGCTCATTTCATTTTTCATGAAGGGAAAGTTCAAGGACGAAAAGGCCAATCCGCTGAATCGTTGGTTGGAAAAAATGTACGAGTCCGTGGTTCGTACCTGTATGAATTGGCGCAAGACTACTATTGGTGTAAACCTGTTAGCGTTGACAGTAAGCATTCCCTTGTTGTTCAGCATGGGTAGCGAGTTCATGCCTCCATTAGATGAGCAATCCATACTTTTCATGCCGGTTACATTGCCGGATGTTTCCAATGAAGAAGTCAAGCGCATCCTTCAGGTGCAGGATAAGATTATCAAATCAGTGCCGGAGGTAGATAAGGTGTTGGGTAAGGCAGGTCGTGCCAGCACTGCTACTGACAATGCTCCTTTATCAATGATTGAAACGATTATCACACTCAAACCAAAATCAGCGTGGCGTGAAGGCATCACCAAGAAAGACATCATCAATGAGTTGGATGCGAAGCTGCAAATTCCAGGTGTAGTAAACGGCTGGACACAACCGATTATCAATCGTATCAACATGCTGTCAACCGGTATTCGTACTGATGTGGGGGTGAAAGTATACGGACAAAATCTCGACAGTATTTACACAATTTCAGAAAAAGTAAAAACTGCCCTGAAAGGAATCCCGGGAGTAAAAGATTTATATGTGGATCCGATTACTGGGGGAAAATATTTGACCATTGATGTGAATCGCGAAGCATTAGGTCGATATGGATTAACTGTTGACGATGTCAATATGATTGTTGAATCCGCTATCGGAGGAACACCGATTGGTCAAACAATTGAAGGACGGCAGCGGTTTTCGATTAGTGTTCGATTAGCGCAAGATTATCGCAACAGCATTTCACAACTTCAACGTATTCCGATTAAAACTCCTTCGATGGGAATGATTCCACTTTCCGCGGTAGCGAATATCCGGTTTGAAAATGGACCACCGATGATTGTATCCGACAATGCCTTACTGCGCGGAGCTGTTCTCTTCAACGTACGCGATCGTGATTTAGGAAGCACCGTACATGAAGCCATTGAAAAACTAAACAAAGAAATGGACGTGATGCCTAACGGCTATTTCTTCGAGTGGAGTGGCCAATATGAAAACCTGATTCGCGGTAAGCAAACGTTGATGGTTATTCTGCCCGTAGTGATGTTGATCATCTTCATCTCGCTCTACCTCGCATTCAATTCCTTACGGGAAGCGTTCTTTAGTTTGATCACTGTTCCTTTCGCTTTGATTGGTGGAGCGTATATGGTGTATTTCTATGGAGTGAATTTGTCTGTGGCCGTGGCAGTTGGTTTTATTGCACTCTTTGGTATTGCGGTAGAAACCGGTGTGGTCATGGTGATTTACCTGAACGATGCCATGAATCAATTAGTAAAACTCAGAGGCAATTCCAGCGAAACTATATCACGCGAAGAATTGAAGGAGTTTGTGATCGCAGGAGCAGCAAAACGGTTAAGACCGAAATTGATGACGGTATCCGTTGCATTGTTTGGTCTTGTGCCGGTATTGTGGGCGACCGGTGTTGGCAGCGATGTGATGCAGCCCATCGTATTACCCATGATTGGTGGCGTACTCACATCATCTACCCATATATTATTAGTAACACCGCTCATCTTTTTGATGACGAAGGAATATGAATTAAGAAAATTCGGAAAACTTGAAGTGCATGAAAAAACTCATTAACAAATTAGATACTCGATACTCGATAGTGGATACTGGATACTGGATATTTAGATTTTCATGGTGTACCAGATTGTCCATTGTCCTTTATCCATTGTTCATTCTATTATTTCTAATCCCTTTATCTAGTACTGCTCAGGTGATGAGCGTGGATAGCGTACTCTCAGTGATTGACAAACAAAACCCGATGTTGCAGGAATACGACAGCAAGGTGAAAGCCATGAATGCCTATACCGAAGGAGCTAAGAGTTGGATGGCTCCTATGGTGGGTGGCGGACCATTCTTCTATCCATATCCTGGACAGAAGTTAATGGATGAACGTGATAAGGGGATGTTTGTCATCAACGTAGAGCAGGATATTCCAAACCGTGCCAAGTTAAACGCTAAGAGAAACTATTTTGTATCAAAGGCATCTGTGGAGAAGAAAGGACGCTCTTATCAGTTCAATCAGTTGCGATCGGAAGCCAAAGAAAATTATTACCAATGGCTGGTATTGGAAAAGAAAGGGAAAGTGTTGCTGGAGAACAAGCGTATTGTAGAACTCATGTTGAAGCTGGCGCGAATCCGATATCCATACAATCAGGGAAGCCTGGGGAACATCTACAAAGCAGAAGCTCGTTTGCATGAAGTGGATAATATGCTCCTGATGAATACGGCAGAGATTGAAGACAAAGCTTATCGGTTGAAGTCATTAATGAAACTCCCTGAAGAAGTTTCTCTTACGATTGATACGACTACGCAAATATCTTTTGAAGCTAACAAGATTTTATACGACACGGCCGAATTGAGTGTTAATCGCAGTGATGTGCAACAGATCAATCGCTCTATTGAAGTCATGCGGCAAAATCAATTGTGGCAGAAGACTCAGGCAAAACCCGATTTCAGAATTCGTTATGAACACATGCAACCAATAGGCAATATGGTTACGCAGTTCTCCCTGATGGCGATGGTATCCATTCCCATAGCCCCCTGGGCTTCAAAAATGTATAAGTCAGAAGTTGCCGGAATGAATTATGAGATTGAGGCTATGCAAAAAAGTAGGGAAGCTGTTTTAATTGAGGCCCGCGGAATGCTGGCGGGAATGGCCTCACAACTGGTAAGAATGAAGCAGCAACTTGGAAATTATGATCAGAAGATCATACCGGCTTTGAAGAAGAACTATGAAACGCTGCTACTGGCTTATGAAGAAAACCGTGAGCCGCTGCCAATTGTGATTGATGGCTGGGAAGCAATGAACATGGCCCAGATGGAATATCTAAATAAGATGCAGGAGTATTATTTAATGATCGTGCGTTATGAGAGAGAAATTGAAAAGTAATTATGTAGTTCAAAGTTCAAAGTTTAGAGTTGAAAGTGTATTTAACTTTCAACTTTCGACTTTCAACTTAATTCTACTAATGGTCATCGCAGTTGCTTGTAGTTCAAAGGACAGTGCTCATGAACATGCTGATACCTACACCTGTCCCATGCACCCAACAGTCGTATCCGACAAGCCCGGTGTTTGTCCCGTGTGTGCGATGGATTTAGTGCGTAAGGGTAGGCCTGGTGAAGAAGTGAAAATTACGGAAGACTTAGCTAAGCTGATTAAGTCGCCCAACGAAGTGGTGGTGTCTTCTATTGCGACTACGAAGCCAGAATATAAATCGATGCCAGTGTCTTTGAATGTTCTTGGAGTGGTTACTTATGATACTCGTAACATTTATACCATTCCCGCTCGCGTGGGTGGGCGACTTGAAAAAGTATTATTGAAATACAATTATCAACCAGTCCGTAAAGGGCAAAAGGTGGCAGAAATTTATAGTACTGAGCTTGTGAATGTACAGCGGGAGTTTTTATATCTCCTTAAAAATGATGCTGATAATCAACTCTTGATTGATGCGGCAAAGAGTAAATTAGTATTACTCGGTGCTTCTGAAAAACAAATTGAAGAGTTGGCGAAGAAGCAGGAGGTGACCTATACCTTTTTTATTTACAGTCCCTATGATGGCTTCGTGATTTCAGAAAATCAAGCAACACCTTCAGCACCCATAAATGGAGCTACGAAGAATGCAAGTGGAATGGGCATGGGGGGTGGACCTGGGAATTTGACAAGCCCTTCATCTGGAGCGAGTCCTTCTGTTGTGGCGGCATCTTTTGTTCGCGAAGGAAGTTATGTTACATCCGGGCAAACTTTATTTCGAATTGTAAATACCAGTTCCCTTTGGATAGAGTTTAATCTTCCATTATTGGAGGCGTCACAAATAAAAGTAGGAGATAATCTGGAATGGATGGATCAGGACGAAAAGAGACAATTAAAAATTGATTTTATTGAACCGTTCTTTGTTGAAGGTGATGATTTTATCAAGTTGCGTTCTTACCATAAAGGCGCAGATATTTCAGTGGGACAGTTGGTGGAAGCCAGCGCCACAACAGCATCGCGCGAAGCGTTATGGATTCCCCAAAGGGCAGTACTTGATTTAGGTCTTGATCAAATTGTATTTGTGAAAGAGCGAGGTTTATTCAAACCGAAAAAGGTAAGCTCAGGATTACGCACCGGTGAATGGATTGAAATTGCAAGTGGCTTAGCTTCATCGGATGAGGTGGCTACGAATGCACAATACCTTGTGGATAGTGAAAACTTTATTAAAACATCTAATTGATATGAGAGTTTTAATCAGTAGTATTTTATTCATGGGATTGTTTGCTTGTTCCCAGGAGAATAAGCAACCTGGACAAGTTGTTTCTATAGAGATGAAACCGGTAAACAATGTTTTAATGCTTACGGAGAGTCAGATTAAACTGGGTAATATCAGTACTCAGGTTGTAAGTATGCAAAGTATCGGTCAAACCCTGCCTGTTAATGCACGATTGGTTGCTAATGAGGAATTGACAGAAGTGATCAGTTCACGCGCTGCCGGAAGAATTGAAAAACTGTTCGTGAAAGAAACGGGTCGCATGGTGAATAAAGGAGAGCCACTTTATGAACTCTATAGCGAATCGCTCTTAATATTTCAAAAAGAATATTTGCTGGCCTTGGAGCAGTATAAAACCATGAAGACTGTGGATAATCGCTATGAAGATTATCTTAAGTCGGCCAGAAAGAAACTTCTTTTATATGGATTGACAGATAGACAAATCGATCGATTGAATGGCACGAATGATATCCAACCGCGAATTACTTTTTTAGCAACTGCTTCGGGTGTCGTTAAGGAAATCAAAGTCGCGGAAGGTCAATATTTAAATGAAGGTGATGCTCTTTATCAATTGGAAAACATCAGCAAGCTATGGGTGGAAGCTGAACTTTATCCAACAGAGTTGCAATATGTGAAACCGGGAGATCGTATTTCTGTTCAGGTGGCGGGTTATAACAATTCACCGCCTGAAGCCATTGTTACTTTCTTAAGTCCGGAATACCGCGCAAACACTCAAGTGACTGTGTTGAGAGCATCTTTGAATAATCCAACCTCACAATGGAAACCCGGTATGCAGGCACAAGTGTTTTTGAAGCATTCGGAGAAATCCTCATTCGCAATTCCTACCGATGCAGTAATCCATGATCAGCGTGGAACACATGTGTATATTCAAACCGCTGATAATACCTTTGCACCGAGAATGGTAAAGACCGGTGTTGAGAATTTTAATTCTGTTGAGATTGTGGAAGGATTGAAAGAAGGTGAGGTGGTTGTCGTTACAGGAGCTTACCTGATTTATAGCGAACTTATTTTAAAAAATGGAAGAGATCCTATGTTAAGTCATCAACATGAAAAGTAAAAAAAATTCAAATCAATAAATAAAAACAACTATGAAAATCAAATCATTATTTATCGCAACATTCTATAGCGCGGTTACGGTTTTTGCATTGGGCTCTTGTTCAGCAAAGAAGGAAGAAGTGGCTCAGGAGGAAACTCATGATGAATCGATGCATGCCGGAACTGAAGATGCCACCTCATCAGAATCAGTAGCGCCTCAATTTAAGGTGGACGCCACATTTCAACAACAACTAGGTGGCGTGTTTACTTCTTATGTTTCATTGAAGAATGCGTTTGTAGCTACCGATGCAGCGAAAGTGAAAGACGAAGCGATTAAAACTCAGGAGTCACTTTCAAAAGTCGATATGATGTTGCTTACCGGTGTTGCTCACAACGATTGGATGACTTTTGAAGGAGGTCTGAAAGCTGCCTTGAAAGAGATGCAAGCTTCTGGTGATATCGAAGCACAACGTGCATCATTCAGCAAACTGTCTGACAATATGTATAAAAGTATTAAAGCCTACGGGTTAGGTGGTACAACAGCATTCTATGAATTCTGTCCCATGGCATTTAATAACCAAGGTGGATATTGGTTGAGCGATGTGTCGGAAATTCGCAACCCTTATTTTGGTGATAAGATGTTGACCTGTGGATCGGTTCAAGAGAAATTGAATTGATGAATATAAACTGCAACCTTGTCCTATTTGCAAGAAAGGTTGATGCAATGAGTTCATGGTAAACAATAATTAATCAATGAAACGGAGGTATTTCATTAAGCTGTCAGCAAAATCAACGATCACTGCGTGGGCAGGATCTTCGGTTTTGCTCCACGCGTGTCATACAGAAGAAGACATGATAGGAAAACCCAATTGGATTGTTGAGGGTAGCTTTGATACACCTTTAATTATTCCACAGAAAGTTTCCGGCATAACCTCTTTAGTGGCTCAAATGTCTTCAGCCAAAATATTAAATGGAAACGGCTCTGCCACGATGGCCTACGGCAATGGAACACTGGGACCTACGATTGAAGCGCAGCGCGGAGAAACCCTGAACATTCATCTTCAAAACAACCTTGTTGATCACACCAATATTCATTGGCATGGATTGGTTCTTCCTGCCGATATGGACGGACATCCTGAAGACCTGACTATACCAGGAGGTTCATTTGAATATCAATTACCCATCCACCAACGTGCAGGGACCTATTGGTATCATCCTCATCCACACAAGGCAACGGCACAGCAGGTTTTTATGGGTATGGCCGGGATGTTCCTCGTGAAAGATGAAGAGGAATCTGCATTGAACTTACCTACTGGTGAGTTTGAAATTCCGATGATCATACAGGATAAAAGATTCATGGGGTCCTCCATGGTTTATATGCCTTCTGATGAGGAAATCATGACAGGATACCTTGGTGAAACCATTTTAGTGAACGGTATCCACGCGCCCTTTAGCTCGGTGGAAACAAGATGGTATCGCTTACGATTGTTGAATGGATCAACTGCGCGGGTTTATCAATTAGGGTTCAGTAATCAATTGCCATTTTATTTAATTGGCACCGATGGCGGTCTTCTCGAGGTCCCTGAAAAATTGAAAAGCATAATGCTGGCACCAGGCGAACGAGCAGATGTACTTATAAACTTCAAAGATTTGCCTGTTGGTAGTGAAATATTTTTGGAAAGTTATAAATTCAGTGAGTTCAATCCGCAAGGAAGGCAGGGATTTAAGATTATGAAATTCCGGATAGAAAAAGTATCGACCGATTCCTTTTTGTTACCACTAAAGCTTAGCACCATTACTAAATTGTCGTCATCTCCTGCAACGAAGGTACGCATGTTAGATATTTCAAAGTTAGTAGGTGGCATAGGTTCACACGGGAGCGGTAGCAGGCATGGTATTAACGGAATGACGTTTGACAACGACTACTCTGCATTTTCAGTGGAGAAGGGTAGTACAGAAATTTGGGAGTTCGACAATTTGATGGGTGATGAAATTCATCCCATGCATATTCATGGTGTTCAGTTTCAGATATTGAAACGAACGGGTGGAAGGAATCAGGTATTTGCTTTTGAAAGGGGATGGAAAGATACCGTACTTATAATGCCGGGAGAAAAAGTAAGCGTTATCATGACGTTTCCATCATACGTTGGCAAATTTGTCTTCCATTGTCATAACCTGGAGCATGAAGACGATGGCATGATGCTGAACTATACGATAGTTTGAAAATATTAATTAATTGATAATGAATAGAATTGATAATGTAGGATCAGCGATCATCTTTACACTTTTACTTGTATGGAGCTGCACCCCTGCAAAGGAAAGGAGGGAAGAAACAATAGCTTTGGAAAATATTGAATTGTCCAACCTGAATGGTGAAAAGATCAACCTTTCCGATCAGCAAGGAAAGACGGTGTTTATTAATTTCTGGGCTACCTGGTGCCGGCCTTGCATTCAGGAAATGCCGAGTATTGCAGCGTTGCAAACTCAATTGGCAGGTGAGAACATTGAATTCTTTTTTGCTTCGGATGAGGAAGTCGAAAGGATTCAGAAATTTAAGGAGAGCCGTAGCATGACTTTAAATTTTGTTCGATTGGGAAATCAGGAAGCACTGGGAATACAAGCTTTACCAACGACATTCATTTTTAATGGAGAAGGTAATTTGATATATTCCGAAGTTGGCTTCAGAAAGTGGGATGAACCCGCAACAATTGAAATGGTATCGAAATTAATTAAAGACCATGAATAAATATTTTTTGTTTTTAATCTTAGCTCTTCTGCCTGCTTGTACAACCAGCGACAAAAAAGCAAGTCAGGAAGTGACTATCAACTTTATAGAAACACCCACCAAAGCCTCCAGTGGCGAACCATATTTATTTACGGATAGCAGTGGAAATACTTTCTTATCCTGGATTGAAGTATCGGAAGGCAAAAACTTTTTGAAATTCTCTAAACTTGAAAATGAGAAATGGTCAGAACCACGCATGATCAGTTCTGGTGAAGATTGGTTTGTGAATTGGGCCGACTACCCATTGATCGCAGTCAACGGTCAACAACTCATTGCTCATTATCTGGGTAAAAGTGGAAAAGGAACATTTGCCTATGATGTGATGCTCACGACTTCGCAAGATGACGGGGGTACATGGAGCGAACCAAAGCCGGTTCATGATGATGCAAGGCAAGCGGAACATGGCTTTGTTTCGTTGTTGCCTTACGGTGAAAATTTCTTAGTGGCATGGCTTGATGGACGCAATACCGTTGTGGAAGGTATGGAGAATCATGAAGGCCATCATGGACAAATGTCTATTCGTGCCGCTATTGTGGATAAGAATGGAGTGAAGAGCAATGACTGGGAACTGGATAACCGTACTTGCGATTGCTGCCAGACAGCGACTGCCCTTACTGATAGCGGGCCTGTGGTTATTTACCGCGATCGTTCGGATGAAGAAATTCGCGACATGTCGATTGTTCGTTTTGTTAACGGACAATGGACAGAGCCCAAAACGGTCTATGCTGACAATTGGAAGATAGCCGGTTGCCCTGTAAACGGACCTCGGGTTTCTGCATCAGGAAATAATCTCGCCATGGCGTGGTTCTCATCCCCGGAAGGGAGTGCAAGTGTGCGGGTCATATTCTCTGCGGATGGTGGTGCTACGTTTGGAGAGCCTGTCAAAATTGATGAAGGCAAAGCAATTGGAAGAGTGGATGTGGCGATGTTGGACAATGACAACGCGATGGTGAGTTGGATGGAAGGATCACAAATCAAAGCCGTGAAAGTAAATCGTGATGGATCAAAAGGTTCATCGATTACAATTGCTTCATCTTCTGACTCACGCTCCAGTGGTTTTCCTCAAATGACAAAATCAGGAAGTGAATTGATTTTTGCCTGGACGGATGATAAAGAGAAAGTTATTAAGACAGCCAGTGTTTTATGGTAATCATTTTTATAAATCAACAGATGAGAAATTTTATAACGATACTTTGTTTATTAACTTTTTGGGGCCTGATGAGCTGCACGGAAAAGAAAGCCACAGAAGAAGGTACCGTGGAACAAACACCAGCAACATCCACAACGAAAGTTGATGATGACGGAGTGGTGATCATGAAGCAGACCAAAGAAGATACACTGAAAGGAAGTTTAAAAGCCTATGCGAAAGGAAGAATAGGAGAGGCCGAATTTAAAATTACCTATCATTCTCCGGCAGTACGAGGTAGAATTGTTTGGGGTGGCCTCGTTCCTTTTGACAAAGTGTGGGTAACCGGTGCGCACATGGCTACCACCATCGAAAGTAATATGGATTTTATTTTAGATAATAAAGCGATCGCTGCAGGTAAGTATGGATTCTTCACCATTCCCGGAAAGGATAAGTGGATGGTGATCATCAATAAGAACTGGCAACAACATCTCACCGATGAGTATGACAGCAAGGAAGATGTGGTCCGCATGGAGATTACCCCATCTCAACTTTCTGAAGTTCAGGAACGCCTTCAATATGAGATCATTACTAAATCAGGTAATGAAGGCGTGGTGCATATCTCGTGGGACAAGGTTCAGCTTCAAATTCCAATCGCCATTAAGTAATTCAAAATTTGTTTAGATCATTGTGTGAATCCGGTATTCTTTGTAATTAACGATCCGGATGAGTGAAAAATCAAAACAAATTGGTCTGTGGACAGCTACTTCACTGGTAGTTGGTAACATGATTGCTTCGGGCTTATTTATGTTGCCCGCCACGCTGGGAATTTATGGAGGCATCAGTTTAATAGGCTGGCTTATATCAGGTGCTGGTGCTATTTGTTTAGCATTAGTATACAGTTGGTTGAGTAAACTTCAACCCTTGGCAACGGGAGGGCCTTATGCCTACACACGCGAAGGCATGGGTAACTTCGCAGCGTTTTTGGTAGCGTGGGGATATTGGATTTCAGTATGGTGTACCAACGCGGCCATCACGGTTGCTTTTGTTAGTTATCTCTCTGCATTCATTCCGGCATTGGGCAGTAATCCAATTCTATCGGTTGGTACCGGCTTAGCGGCCATTTGGTTTTTAACCTGGATCAACACAAAAGGAATCAGAGAAGCAGGGATAGTACAAGTGATTACTACTGTGTTGAAAATTGTACCCCTGTTGGTCATCAGCATCGGTGGCCTTTTCTATTTGAATGCAGATCACTTTATTCCGTTCAACGTGAGTGAGCAATCCGACCTTTCCGCGATTACCAGTACAACAACTCTTACGTTATTTGCTTTTCTTGGTTTAGAGTGCGCGACCATACCATCAGGCAATGTGAAGAATCCTGAAAAGACTATTTCAAGGGCCACGATTATCGGCACTGTGTTAACTACTTTTATTTACATCGCAAGCACCGTGGCGGTGATGGGCCTGATATCACCTTCCATACTTCGCGAATCGCAAGCGCCATTTGCTGATGCGGCCGCTTCTATTTGGGGTGAAGAGGCTCGATACCTCGTGGCCGGTGGGGCAGTCATTGCAACTTTTGGCGCACTCAATGGGTGGATATTGGTGCAAGGTCAAATGCCTATGGCTGCAGCCCGCAATCATTTATTTCCGCATGTGTTTGCGAAAGAAAATAAAAATGGAACTCCGGCACTGGGTATTATAATTTCCAGTGTGCTTGTTTCCGTACTCACCATGATGAACTTCAGTAACAGTCTTGCCGATACTTATAAGTTTGCCATTTTAATGGGAACACTGACTTGCCTGGTTGCTTACCTTTTCTCTATTGTGGCATTTTTTATTATAGATAGCCGGCAACCTGGCATACGCTGGGGCAAGATGACGGTGGCCTCGTTGGCTTTCGTGTATTCTATATGGGCGGTGATTGGCTCAGGCGAAGAAATTGTGTATTGGGGTTTTATTCTGCTGATGGCAGGATTGCCATTTTACGCCTGGACACAAGTAAAAAGAAAACAGCAGGTTGAATGACAGCACGTTGCCATAAAGAATAGATTAACACATGAAAACAACCCACCAATCGGATTACGGAAAATTGAAATCCGTTTTTATCAAAACTCCTAAACAAGCATTTGTGGATGATAAGCAGATATCGTTACAATGGGAGGAGCTGAATTTTTTATCAAAGCCCGAATTCGCGAAAGCCGAAGTGGAGTATTCAGCATTTGAAAAATTGATTACCAAACTAGGTGCAGAAACTCACTACCTGCCTTACGATTCATCAGTAACCATGGATTCAATTTATTGTCGTGATGCAGCGATCGCTACTGATCATGGGATGATTCTTTGCAACATGGGTAAGGCTGCCCGCAAGAATGAACCAGGCGCTGAACGTAAAGCGTTTGAAAAGGAACAGATAAAAATTTTAGGAGAGATTTCCTATCCCGGCACGATGGAAGGTGGCGATGTGGCATGGATTGATGAACACACGCTGGCCGTTGGTCACACGTATAGAACGAATTGGGAAGGCATTCGTCAACTCAAACATTTGGTGGAACCACATGGAATAAAAGTATGGGTGGCCGAGATGCCGCATTACAAAGGGCCATCTGATGTATTTCATCTAATGTCGGTACTAAGCCCGGTTGATAAAAATCTGGCGGTAGTATATTCTCCCCTCATGCCTATTTCATTCAGAAATGGTTTGCTTGATCATGGCTTTTCATTGGTGGAAGTGCCAGACTCCGAATGGGATTCGATGGGCTGTAATGTATTAGCAATCGCTCCTCGCGAAGTTGTGCTGGTGAAGGGAAACCCGATTACAAAACAAAGACTGATCGATGCAGGTTGCGTAGTACATGAATATGAAGGTCAGGAGATCAGCGTAAAAGGAGGAGGTGGTCCTACTTGTTTAACCCGACCGCTGGAGCGATATAGTTAGTTGATGAATGGCTTCCTGGATCGACCGGATGTATTGATGGAAATATTTAAATTCAATTTCGAAATTTAACGATGGATTCATTCTTACATTTTTTTGAAGTAATGCCCTTTTGGCAGCGAGCACTTTGGGTGCTATCGTGTTTAACTTTTTTCTGGTTGCTGGAGGGTGGTATTCCACTTATTCTATTCAGTTACAGGAAATGGAAACATGCGGGTGTTAACTTTGCGTTTCTGGGCACCACGTTGGTCATCAACACAATCTTTGGTATTACCACAGTGGGCGTGTTTCGCTGGATTGAATTCAATCAATTTGGAATCACCTACCTGCTTGACTTTCCCTTATGGATCGAGTTTCTACTTTGCATGTTAACATTTGATCTGGTGGCACAATACATGGCACACTATCTTCTACATCGTGTTAAATGGCTATGGAGATTTCACATGATTCATCATGCCGATACGCATGTGGATGCTACCACCGGACCTCGCTTGCATCCGGGAGATTTTATTTTGCGTGAGGTGTTATCCCTCATGGTAGTGATCACTATGGGCGCACCGCTATCGTATTATTTATTTTATCGGTTCTGCACAATCTTTTTCACCTATTTCTCTCACGCCAATATTTCCTTGCCGGGTAAGTTGGATAAAATGCTTAGTTACATCATTGTTACACCCAATGTTCACAAGTTCCATCATCATTTCGAACGCCCATGGACGGATACTAACTTTGGAAATATCTTTTCGATCTGGGATCGCATCTTCGGCACGTTTGTTTATGATGATCCAAAGAAGATCCGCTACGGCCTCGATGTATTAGACGATAGGAAAGATGAAGATATCGGCTATCAATTCAAACTCCCATTTGATAAATCAATTAAGACCGATTACTAATCGCCAGTAATCAGAGACTGGCAACGTTTACAACGCAATAGGTGCAGCTAAACACCGATCCGGAATATTAAATGCATCAGTCAGCGGAACAGCTTCCTGCCTGATTTCCCAGCATAGTTGATTCACTAATTTACGGATGGCTTTTGTTTTCACACCTTCCATATAACCCTGCTCCAGATACCAGCCTTTGTTCTTATCAATTTGTGATAGTGCGAACAGGTCGCATAGTTTTTTCAATACTACTTTGCAGCCTGCATCTTTTGTGTTTGCAACTTGCGAAATAAATTGTTCGAGGATGATGCGTTCGATATAGGCAAACCCCACTTGAACCAAATGATGCTGACACACATTAAACGCATCAAACGAATCCATGCCACTATCAATGTGGCGCTTTAGTCGTTTAGCGGCCGAGGTTAAAATATCCCGCTCTCTGTATTTGAAGGCTTGCCATTGAAATTCCGGATCAAGCAAATGCTCTTCGCTGGTATTTCTTACTGCGATCGGATTCATTTCGGATATGCTCGTCCTGGCTTGATCGGCTACATAATTCAAAATGGTAAACACATTCATATTACTAAACTCCTGCTTAAACTCCGTGAGTCGGCTCTTGGCAACCAATTGCATCAACACGGTGTTGTCGCCTTCAAACGTAGTGTAGATGTCGGTATCGTTTTTAAGTGCATCAATTCTATTCTCTGATAAATATCCTTTACCACCACAGGCTTCACGGCATTCTTGTAGTGTGGCTGTCGTGTTCCACGTAGCAAAAGATTTGATTCCTGCAGCGAGCGCTTCAATCTCTTGCATGTCTTCTTCCTTGCGATTAAGAAAACGGGTGGTGAGATACTCCAAAGAAAAATGAAGCGCATAAGTATTTGCCAGCAATGGCATCAACCTTTTTTGATGGGTTCTGTAATTCAGAATAGGAACCTCTGTTCCTCCTTCGGGCCCGAATTGCTTGCGTTGATCACCATAGCGAATGGCTATCGTTAATCCGGATTTGGAAGCCGCATTTCCCGAACGGGGGATTCCTATTCTTCCTCCAACCAACGTGCCTAACATGGTGAAGAACCTGCGGTTGTCACTGGCGATCGGGCTTTCAAACTTTCCTTGTTCACTCACATTCGCAAAACGATCAAGCATGTTTTCTTTGGGAATCACTACGTGATTGAAAGAGATCACACCATTATCCACACCATTGAGGCCCATCTTTCTTCCACAGTCTTTGATGATTACCCCTGGATGAAGATTTCCTTTCTTATCCCGCAAGGTAACGACAAAGGCACTCACTCCATAATCTTTTCCATCGAGCATAAGTTTGGCAAACACGGTTGCCATTTGCCCGTGCAGGGCCGCATTTCCAATGTATTCTTTGCGCGCCTGTTCGTTGGGTGTATGAATCACAAATGTTTTGGTGGTATGATCATACGTGGCGGTCGTTTCAATACCTTTCACATTCGATCCGTGATTCGTTTCGGTCATGGCAAAACATCCGGGTAACTCGAGTGTGCCAATGTCCTTCAGGTATTTCTTATGATGTTTTTCGGTGCCCAGAAAGTAAACACTCATACCCCATAATCCGAACTGGACTCCAAATTTGATCACCATGCTCAAATCATGATAACTAAGCGTTTCCATAATGGCGAAGTATGCGGCCATATCGCCTTGTCCTCCATACTCTTTGGGATAAGCCATGCTGCCATAACCTTGCTCGGCTAAGAACTTACACCATTGCAACACTTTTGCGCGATAGAGAGCGAGATCACCCGGACCGACATATTCAAACTCCGGATCGGAGAGCAGCGTTTTTACTTTGCGGATGATGGCTGCGTTTTCTCCATCCAAAATAGCAGTGAGTTTACCGGTGTCAAACGTATTTCTGGTTGCCTGAGCCGAAGTAATGGTAGCATGTGCTGATTGAAAACTGTAGGCTGCTTCGTAGCTGATTAGGCCTAATGTTTTCTCAATGTTAGCCAAAGACGATTTTTCTTTTTCTAGGGTGGCACTCATAGTGCCATCACCATGCAGAGCAGCCAGTTTTAGTCCCAGATCGACAAGACTATTTCCGGTGGAGCCGTTGGTTACTCTCTTAATCATTTCGCGCCAGGCCATGAACTCATCGGGTGATGGAGGAGTGGAGGGACTGATTTGTTCTAATAGAAAATTCCGTTCATCTGTATTTAACCAGGCCTGACTTGCTATCAATCCTTGAAGTGTGGCTATCTCACTTGGCGTGAGCACGGCATCCGACCACACGGTGTAGAGGATGGGAAGAAAAACAAACAAGTCGGGGTTCTTTTTTAGAAGAGATGACTCCAGCATGGAAATTTGATTTTTATAAAAATACATAATTTAAGGATATGTGTTTTTAGATTCTGGATGTTTAAAATTCATGCTGAATAGTGAAAGCGAATATTGGTTATCCGTTTTTTACAATGTTATTTAATTGAGTTCGTATTTCGCTGATATGGTCAGTTAAAATTTCGTATTCTCTAATGGTAGATATCTGAAATAGTAGTATATTAACTTTTACTTCGGGTTACCTTAAAAATAGAATATTATTTTTGAGACTAGATTGAGTTACTTCAGGTGGCGAAATAAACGAATATCTTACATGAGAAAAATTAACCTCTCGGTCAGAAACATCTTGCAGTTCGATACTTTAAAAAGATGGGCGAAATATTTTTTTGGAGTTACAGTTGATCCAAAGTATATCAGCAGTTTGGAAGAGTTACTAAAATCCGTGTCTGGCCCTTTGGTAGTTCTAAATGAATCCGGAATAATTAAGATCATTAATGCTGAAGCCGAAACCCTATTCGGGTATGAAGTTAAAGAACTTCTTGAAAGAAAAATTCAAACATTAACTCCTCACTATTTTAGTGGTGCTCATCAAGCCCTTCTTGATAAATTCCAGGAAGGTTCAAGAGTGAAAAAGGTAAGGTTGGAGCTACTTGGAAAGAGGAAGGATGGAAATGAATTTCCTGTTGAAATGAGTTTAAGTCCGTTGAAAATGGAGGGTGGTCTTCTGGTTTCTGTTGCAATGCGAGATATTTCAATGATTGAGAAAATAGAAGGTGAATATCGGTTTCTCGCTAATATCGCCAACAACATACAAGAGCCGGTTATTACCCTGGATAATGATTCTAATATCATCCGTTGGAATAAGGCAGCAGAGGAACTCCTGGAATGGAAAGCGGATGAAGTAATTGGTAAGAATACCATTACAATGTTTAATCTCTTCTTTCCAAATAAAACCCGTTACGAGATAGGTTCCGAGTTAGAAACAAAGGGTTATTGGCGTGAAGAACTTATTTTTTATACGAAATCGGGTAAGCCGATTAATGTTAAGGTTACCGGGACCAAACTTAAAGTTCCTGGTAATAGTTTTTCTGGTCAGCTTCTTTTAGTAATTGATATAACAACCCAGAAAGCCTTAGAGGAGAAACTAAAACAGTTTGAGTACTTTTTTAATAACAGCAATGATTTTTCTAGCATTGCAAATGCCAAAGGCTATTTTGAAGTCGTAAATCCAAGCTTTAATAGGGTCCTTGGATATTCTAACAGCGAACTGTCAACCATTCCGTTTATCGACTTTGTACATCCGGATGATATTGCTGATACGTTGCAAGTTTACGATCAATTAAAAGAAGGAAAAAAAATAATTCATTTCATCAACCGCTATCGCAAGAAAGACGGCACCTATCTTTATCTTGATTGGAACGCAGTACCTTTTGATATTACTGGTAAACTGTATTGTATTGCCCGCGATTTTACAGATAGAAAGATAGCAGAAGATGCGCTTAAGAAATTGAATAAATCACTTGAGCAAGAAGTTATAAACCAAGTCAGAGAAATTAAAAAGAATGAAAGACGTTTTCAGGCATTAGTTGAAAACAATGATGAAATTGTTTCATTAATTGATGAATCTTTCAAGATTCTGTATCGAAGCCCGTCAGCTCACCGGATTACCGGTTGGAGTGATCGTGAGATGGATAGCAAGTCGGTTATCATTCATGCACACCCGAATGATTTGGAGTATGCCAGAGGTGTTTTAACGCAGTTGATGAATAGCCCAGGTAAATCAGGAGAAATCATATTCCGCAACCAGCATAAGGATGGACATTATTTATGGTTAGAGGGTACTATTATTAATTTGCTTCATGACGAAGATATTAAGGCCATTGTTTTTAACATCAGGGATGTCACGAAGAGAAAAGAATTGGAAAACCTCTTGAATAAGGCCAACACTTTGGCAAGAATTGGTGGTTGGAATGTGGATTTAGCAAAAGGGTCAGTTTACTGGTCGGATATCACGAGAGAAATCCATGAAACAGAAGCAAATTTTACCCCTGATTTGGGAGCAGGTATTTCCTTTTATAAAGAAGGAGAGACGAGGGAGATCATCAAGCGAGCAGTAAATGAAGCGATTGAATCAGGAATCCCATGGGATCTAGAGCTAGAGATTGTTACCGCAAAAAAAAATCAACGTTGGATTCGAACAATTGGAGAAACAGAATTTGCAGATGGGAAATGCATCAAAATATATGGCAGTTTTCAAGATATTACCGATCGGAAAAGTGCTGAAGTAGAGCTGGAACAGAAAAATACTGAACTTCAAAAAGCCAATTCAGAACTGGATCGTTTTGTTTACAGTGCTTCACATGATTTGCGCGCACCACTGAAATCGCTGCTGGGATTGATACGCATTACCGATCAGGATGCTGCACCAGCAGATCTCAATCTGCACGAAAAATTAAAGATGATGAAGCGTACCATTACTAAGCTGGACGACTTTATCGAAGATATACTTCATTTTTCCCGCAACGCCCGGCTTGATGTAGCCCGAGAAGAAATTAATTTTGATGAATTGATTCGCGAAATTGATGGAAATCTTAAGTTTATTAATGGCAGTAGTGGTAGTGGCTTGAAACTAAAACTAGAAATAAAGCAAGATGAAAAGTTCATTTCTGATAAAAGCAGAGTGAGCGTAGTACTGAACAATTTAATTTCGAATGCGATCAAGTATCAGGATACAACGAAGGATAATTTGCTATTATCCATAACCATACATTGCGATAAACGGAATGCGCATATAGAAATTGAAGACAACGGAATCGGTATTGAAGCACAAAGTCAGAAACGTGTATTTGAAATGTTCTATCGTGCCACAACACTCTCCACGGGCTCTGGCCTTGGACTATATATTGTAAAGGAAGTTATCGAGAAGCTGGAAGGAAGTATCACATTGGAATCTGAGCTAAAAAGAGGAACCAAATTTACTGTAGTAATTCCCAACCTTATTAGTACATCCACTTGAATCTGATATGGAAGGAAAAAACGCTATGTTAATCGATCATAAAGAAATTGACAGCTATGTGGCTGGTGAGATCATTAATCAATTTAATTTTGCCGGAAAAATGACGTCCATGACTTCTGTGGTAGATGCATTGGAATATAAAAAAAACATTAAATAGGTTCTGATGATTTCCCGGATCTGATTTTTCTTGATATCCACATGCCCGTTATTCACGGTTTTGATTTTTGGAATGAGTTTTTGAAGTTGTCGGATAGGGCACAGGCTAAGTCTGCGGTGGTCATGCTTAGTTCTTCCAGTGATCACAAAGACATTGACCGTACATGGCAGTATCCAGTGGGGAAGAAGTTTTTGGCTAAACCGCTTTGGGAAGTCATGCTTCAGGACCTGCTTAGTTTCTTATCAAGCAGCATGTACGGGTATCAATTTAGCCTTTTTATAAATTACCAAAACGAATTCATTGAATCAGTAAATCTTTATACTGTTTTTCTTACCAGTGAGTTTAATCGTATTTGCATCAATCGCTTTGATGTCTAATTCTTTTTCATTAACGATGATCTTCTTTGAGTTTTTTATCGGAATGACAACAGACCAATCCTCAAGGGTTTGTTGAATAAGAAATTCTACATGATCATTTTGTTTGAGTATGGCAACACTCACTTCATTATCTCCGACCTTCACATTTTCAATAGCTGCGTTTTTCCACGAAGTGGGTAAGTTGGGAGAAATGGAAATACTCTTTTCATAGGCTTTTGGTTCAATACCAAAGAAATGTTGAATGATGGGAACGGCCACACCATAAATGTTCCAGGCTTGTGTGATCATACCAAAGTCGGGGGATACTTCATACATAGATCCGGGAAGTGCGTAACTGAATGATTGATGAAGTTTATGAATGTATTGCATTGCTTCATCCGAATATCCATAGTTGGCTGATCCTACTGCCAGCACACTTGTTGGCAACGTCATAACGGCACCGGTATAAGAAAATATTTTCTTTCTCGACTTTAATATCACGCTATCGGCTTCTTCTGTTCGGTCTATGCCAGTTACGAAAACACCAAACAGATTCTCATAAGTCTTTGCTTTCTTAAGCGCGATTTGTGCTTTGCCGTGATCAGCAACACCCGTTTCAAGGGGAGTATTCACCACCCAGTTATGATAAATCACATGAGGCATGCGCTGACCGGAGACGTATTGTTTCATTTGTTTTTGTGTATTCTTTAATTCCTCGACAGCCCATGTTTTTCCTAGAGTATCTGACCGGATCATTGCTGCTTCAAGAATTGGTTTCCCTTCTTCCACAGTTCCTCTGAAATCTCCAAACGAATTCTCATTGGGCTGCCACCAATCTCTATTGATTTTTACTTTGAGTTCTTCGGCAAGCTTCTGATATTCATTCGCTGCGGTATTGTCTTCAACAGCTAGCGCTAGTTCTACTATGCTCGTAAGTGCTTGTTGGGTGTAGACGGCCACATCAATCATCTCCAGTTCTGATTCCAAGCCAGGTATTTCCATCATCCCACTCCCGTTTGGATAATGATTTCCATCAGGATCTCTGTCCTTCAGTAGCCAGGTCATGCCTTTTTTCAGATCAGGATAAAGTAACGTAACTAATTCTTTATCACTGGTCCAGTGATAATAGTTGTTCACTAAGGTGATGAACTGAGCAGTTTCATTGATGTTTCCAGGATTATAGACCGATCCATTGGTGGATACTTCATGAATGACTCTTCCGTTGCTGTTAGTGCGCTGAGATATTTTATGCAACAACAAGATCGTATTCTTGGCCAATTCATGGTTACCGGTTGCTAAAACACCTTGCAGCGAATACGTTGCATCGGCACCAAACCACCATGGATAATCGGGTAGCCCTGCCGAAAGACCTATACCTTGTTCCGGAACATTTCGAATGAGCCAATCGGTGTTGTACTTAAGCCATTCATACATTTGCTCAATATCCTTGTCGGGAATAGTGAGGTGAGCAGTAGCATTAATTTTGTGATAGCGATCTATTTTTTGTGCTAGCTTTTCTTGTCCTTTTGTTTTCAGTAGATCATAAGTTGATCGAAGTAATTCTTCGGATTGATAAGAGCCCGCAATAAAAACTGGAACGACTACTTCTTCGTTTGCTTCCACGGTAAGTGAATAGGATAGTGTCGCATCTTTTCCCAATCCTTTTCCTGGTGTTGAATGACAAACATCTCCCTTGATAGAAAAATCAGATTTCAGTGATGAGCCAAAGGCTGCAAACCATGGATTGTTTTTGTCTTTTGCTATCACCATAGATTCCTTATTATCAAATGAAATTTCATCTTCAGCATCAACCATGTTGGTTCGTTCGCCCAGCCATGTGGGTCGCAGGTCCACCATTCCCGTGAAAGAGAACATGATTTCCTTTTTATTATTTTCATGATTGGCAATTCTGAATTCAACAATTATACCCTCAACACCATCGGGTACAAATTGGGTACGATCGACTGCCAGGTGTTCTTCTGCCCATGTGTAATGATGGCTGTTGGCCATTGGAAAATTGGTAAACTGATCTGCTTTGTCGAGACAGAATGAACGATCGCTACCTTTAATTTTTATGCTGGCAGTAAATCCATCCATGAGTTTAATGGGATGGTCCCAAACTCCGCCCATCTCGCCACCTACATGCCAGCCCAGATCAGGAAAGCTTCCATCCTGATGACCTACCAGGTAAACCCGATCGCCAGCAGTAACAAAAGGAGAAGCTAGGTATTGAGCCTTTCCTTGAATGAAAGAAAGTTTAGAAACATCTTTTAGTAAATAGGCTCTCGTCTGTTTTTCATTTGTAGAACAACTGATCAAAAGAAGTGTAAGGAGAAGAGGGAGTGGA
Organism: Bacteroidota bacterium; assembly: GCA_947470895.1. GTDB lineage: Bacteria > Bacteroidota > Bacteroidia > Cytophagales > Cyclobacteriaceae > ELB16-189. Next base: position 22,174 of record CANIVF010000025.1, on the reverse strand, counting down.
TAGTTTATCTTCATCATTATAAATTAATGGTGATCTTCTTTTCTGATGGTAGCATTTTTAATGATGGGTTTTGCCCAGAAGGTAATACTGATGATATAGATCAAGGGTATAAATAAAATCATCATGCCGCTTTGTAATCCGATCAGGTCCTTCAACTTCCCAATCAGTAATGAGATGATGGCGCCTCCGGCAATACCGGTGCATAGAATGCCAGCAAATGTGCCGTGATATTTTGGAACACTGTTAAGAGCGAGAGAGAAAATCACAGCATACGTAACCGACAAACAAAAGCCAAGTGCAGGAAATCCAAACAAAGCAAATTGAGCATTGCCCCAAAGTGTGCCCATCAGGATGACAATGGCTGCGATGGTGAAAATACGCAACACGAGTTTACTATCCATTACTTTCAATAACACCATTCCTGGAATGCAACCGACTGTCATCATTCCCCAAAATAAGCCCACGGTGGCTGATCCTTCCACTTCGGGTTTAAATCCATGATACGTCCTCAAAAATTCTGATATCCAGTTTGAGATTCCCTGCTCGGTGCCTACATATGAAAATATTCCAAGGAAAAATAGAATTACATTTTTCTGTTTAAATAATTGAATATGGGTGTCCCAGGCTCCAACGGTTTCATCTTCGTTACGCATCACTTTTGGAATCGGAGTGATGATCATGATCACAATCATCAGAAAACTCACGAAACTAAAAATCCAATAGATGGATACCCATGAAAGTGCATCGGGAGTTACGAATGAAATTAATTCAATAATCGGTCCTTGATGTAGTGAAGGATCATCTAGATGAGTGACGAGATATGAATACACAAACGGACTTAAGAATGAGGCAGCTCCAAAGACTAATTGCGCAAGTACAGAATTGAAGGCGAAGTGTTTTTCACCACCAACTACACGGAGTAATGGATAAAGAATCACCTGAAGCAATGCCATCCCGCAACCGATCAGAAACAGAGAACATAAAAAAACCGGAAACGTTGGGAATAGAGAGAATAATAATGCCCCACTAAGCGCAAGTATCCATGCAAATATTAAGCTTTTCTTTTCGTCAATTTTCTGAACAATCATCCCGGAGGGAATCGACATGAGTGCATACGCAATAAAGAATGAGAATGGCAGTAAGCCTGTCATCACTCCGTTTAATAAAAAACTATCGCTGACATTCGGGTTGATAGCACCAAGGATATTGGTCAGAAAGGAAATGGCGAAAAAAACCACGAATATCAGAATGAGCAAATAATATTTTTTTTTCACACTATAAGTTTATGTGTTTTAAATTAATTAAACTTCTGCATTCATTCAAATTTCAATATATCACTATTGGTGATCTGATTATTACGAAATTATTCGAATGGATTAGGCGCCATAAAACAATTCCTTATCTTCGATTTTCGATGGCCCTCTTTAATTAACCTAAACCTTATGAAACTCATTCATCGCCTTTCGATCATCCTATGTACTTTTTTCATCGCATTTGGTTCTTATGCACAAACGCAGACCAAACAACCAGACTGGACTAAGCTGCAAGAGGAAACCATGAAATATTTTCAGGCTATCCTGAGAATTAATTCAAGTGTGGCAACCGGAAGTGAAGCACCGGTGGTTGATTATTTAAAATCGGTTTTAGATCGGGAAGGTATCGCCACAAAGGTTTTCTTTAAAGATCCCAAACATCCAAACCTGGTGGCGCGAATTAAAGGAAGTGGTAAAAAGAAGCCTTTATTGATTATGGCACATACCGATGTAGTGAGTGTTGATTCTACAAAATGGATTCATCCTCCGTTTTCAGCTAAGCGCGAAGGTGGTTATGTCTACGGCCGTGGTGCCGTGGATGATAAAGACAATGTGGTGGCCGCACTTATGGTGATGATTCAATTGAAGCGATTAAAAATTGCACTAGATCGCGATGTGATTTTTTTGGCCGAGTCTGGCGAGGAGTCTAACTCCAGTGTTGGTATTGAGTATATGGTGAAGGAACATTGGTCGGAAATTGAAGCAGAGTTTTGTTTTGCAGAAGGCGGTGTAATAAGCAGGAAAGAAGGTAAAGTGTTATTTGCTGGTATTGCAACTACTGAAAAGGTTCCTCGTAGTGTAAAGCTTGTTGCACGCGGAACAGCAGGTCATGGTTCAGTTCCACTTCAGGATAATGCCGTGGTTCACTTATCACAAGCCATTGCTAAAATAGCAGCATGGCAAACTCCGATGCGACTAAACGAAACCACCCGCACATTCTTTACGCGTATGGCAGCAATCGTTCCTCCAGTAGATGCTGCCCGTTATCTGGCACTTGTAAATGGTAATGGTGCCGAAAAAGCTCAGGAATATTTTGCGGCAAGAGAGCCTCGTGTTTATTCAACACTACGCACATCGATTTCGCCCAACATGATTAAAGGAGGATACCTGGTTAATATCATCCCCAGCGAAGCGGAAGCAACACTTGACATTCGTGCTTTGCCTGATGAAGATATGAAAATTCTGTTGGCGGAAATGAAGCGCGTGATCAATGATTCACAAATTGAAATAGTTATTCTAGACAGTAACCTTCGGCCGGCCGCCCGCCCGTCAAAACTGGAAACAGAAGCTTTTCTAATGTTGGAAAGTACCCTAAATAAAATGTATAACACGGTTTCACTTCCCATGATGTTAACAGGCGCTACCGATATGGCCTTTGTTCGGGAAAAAGGAGTAGAGTGTTATGGCATTGGTCCATTGACGGATGCCGAAGATGGCCCAAAAGGATTTGGCGCACATAGTGATCAGGAACGCATACTCGAAGAGTCGATCAATAAATTTGTGCAATTCAACTGGGAGGTAATCTTTAACCTGGCAAAGGCGAACTAAAAATATTTAATCCATTAGCAATTCATTCAACTATGAAACTAAAGCGAAGAGAATTCATTAGCGTTTCGGCAATAGCAGCGGCTACTGGCCTGGCCACAGGTATCAGTTCATGCGCATCAGGCAATCCAAAAGCAGAAGAAAAAACGTTTGATGATGCCATCCAGTCTATGACTGGTGATGTGTTGCCGATCACTCTGGAGGAGCGCAAAACAAGGATTGCAAAAGCCCAGCAGCTTATGAAAGAAAACAAAATACAAGCGCTGGTATTGGATGCCGGATCTTCATTGAAATATTTCACGGGCATCAGCTGGGGAACGAGTGAGAGAACGATGGTTGCCATCATCCCTGCAGAAGGTGAAGTGAGCTATATATGTCCAGGTTTTGAGGAAGAACGCCTGCGCGAATTGATCAAAATTGGTAGTGAAGTGTTTGCTTGGCAGGAGGATGAAAGTCCATACAAATTGATTGCGGTTGCTTTTAAGAAATCGGGTATTACCGCAGGAACGATAGGTGTAGAGGAGCAGCTTCGCTTTTTTATTTTGGATGGAATGCGCAAAGAAGCGCCCCATTTGAATTTTGTGAGTGGCGATCCGGTTACGATTCCATGTCGCTTAGTAAAATCTCCGGCTGAGATTGCCTTGATGCAGAAAGCCACAGATACCACCATGGTAGCCATGGCCATTGGTATTAAGAGTTTAAAAGAAGGAATGAGCCCTGCCGAATTTGAAGCAATCGTTACGGATGCACATATCAAACTAGGCGCGGAGCCAACTTTCGCTGGTGTTAATTTTGATAAGGCTTCGGCCTTTCCGCACGGCAGTGTGCAGCCGCAAAAGCTAAAGAAGGGTGATGTGGTTTTGATGGATTGTGGATGTAAAGTGGAAGGTTATTGTTCTGATGTGAGCCGAACAATCATATTTGGGGCTGAGCCGACCAAACGACAGCAAGAGATTTGGGATCTGGAACAAAAAGCGCAAGCAGCAGGATTCGCTGCTGCCAAGATAGGTGCAGCGTTAGAAGAAGTGGATGCTGCTGCACGTAAGGTAATTACGGATGCTGGTTTCGGTCCTGACTATAAATTACCCGGCTTGCCACATCGCACCGGGCATGGCATTGGCATGGATGTGCATGAATGGGGCAATGCGGTACGAGGCAATAAACTATTATTGCAACCGGGCATGTGCTTTAGTATTGAGCCCAATATTTCTATCGTGGGTGAGTTTGGTGTTCGTCATGAAGATTGTGTATACATGACTGCCGAGGGACCAAAATGGTTTTCGCAGCCTTCGATTTCTATTGATCAACCTTTTGCAAAAAACTAATATCGTTTGCTCTTATGAAGTCTCTCCTCACAGCGGTTCTGGTTGTTGTTTCGTTTATTTCATCGGCACAATCTTCAAAGATCAATCAATATATTTTTGATCAAAAGAATCAACACCGGTGGTTGAATCAGTATAGAGAGTTCTTAACCATACCCAATGTGTTGGGAGATTCTATTAACATGGTGCGCAATGCAAATTGGATTAAGGATCTGATGGTGAAGCATGGAGTCAAAAGCCAATTACTTCTGTCTGGCAAATCTGGGTCTGCACCGGTGGTATATGGAGAAGTGAAAACGCCTGGAGCTACTACTACGATTGCTTTTTATGCGCATTATGATGGACAACCGGTAAATCCCAAACAATGGGCTGAAGGTCTCGCTCCATTCACGCCAACGTTACTCACAGATCGCCTCGATAAAGAAGGAAAGATTATTTCTTTCCCCAGCGACAAGGATGTAATTAATCCGCAGTGGCGTTTATATGGCAGAGGATCTTCAGATGACAAAGCAGGCGTGTTTGCCATCATTACTGCTTATGAATCGCTGATTGTTTCCGGGTTGAAACCAACCGTAAACATTAAATTCTTTTTTGAAGGTGAAGAAGAGGCAGGATCAAAATACTTGTCCGATATCTTTAAGATTCACAAGGATCTTTTAAAGGCTGACCAATGGATTATTTGTGATGGTCCACGCCACGTTACCGGCAGAAAGCAAGTGCTTTTTGGTGTGCGGGGTGATGTGAACATTGATCTAAAAGTTTATGGAGCCACTCGTCCGTTGCACAGCGGCAACTATGGAAATTGGGCTCCCAACCCCGCCATGCGACTGGCGCAACTTCTGGCAAGCATGAAGGATAAAAATGGTATGATCACCATCAAAGGGTTTTATAATGATGTAACGCCACTTACCGAGATCGAGAAAAAAGCGCTGAGTGCCATTCCCCCTGTCGATGACATTTTAAAGAAAGACCTGATGTTGCCACAACCTGACGGGGATGGAAAATCGATGACGGAATTGCTTACTATTCCGACATTAAATATCAATGGGATTCAAAGCGCTAATGTAGGGGCTATGGCAGCGAATGTTATTCCCACCGAAGCAACAGCGGTGATCGACTTACGACTTGTTGTGGGTAATGATGTTGATCGTCAGGTAAAAAAAGTAATGGATCACATCCGCAGTGAAGGCTATTATATCATTGATCACGAGCCTACTGATGAAGAGCGCATGAAATACCCATTATTAGCCAAAGTGGTGAAGCGTGGCGCGGGCTACAATGCCCAACGCACCCCCATGGATCTTCCGCTGGCTCAGAAAGCCATCAAGGCTGTTGAAACCACCATGGATTATGATATGGTGCGTGTTCCATCCCTTGGCGGAAGTTTACCGCTTTATTTATATGAGCAATTGTTGCAAACAAAACCCATCACGATTCCCATTGTTAACTATGACAACAATCAACATGCGGAAAATGAAAATGTAATATTGCAATACTTATGGGAAGGAATTGAAACCATGGCAGCGCTCATGCGGATGTAGTAATTTAGTAGCAACATGCATTACAGTCTTATGCCCTGATAAATCATTCAACATCCTTTTCTTCCATAGATTCCTTTTTGCCTTCCACTAATTCCGTTTTGATTTCATTGTCATAATCTTGTTCATTCTTCTTTAAATATAATGGGCTTGCACCCGTAATGCTTATTCCTGATATGGCTAGCATAATGAGTATACCAAGACCAACTAGTCTTAAGACCTTCTTGAAAGTTTTCATCCTAATGAATTGTAATTGCATACGCAATGCCTTCTGGCATAGCTATGCTTGGTTTAATAAATGATTTACTAGAAAGGGGAGATTATCCGTTCAGGATAGGAAGGTCATCATCATCGTTCTGTGCTAACTTACTATGAACGACTGTAATCTGATGAGTGAATAAATGCTGCTTCCTGAACAGTTTCCATTTCAATTCAGCAGATTGAGTATGATGGAAAATAAGTGTGTAAAATGATAAATCATTGGTGTAGCAAGTGGCGTGTTTGGCAATGCCGTTGAAAAAGGAATGAGATTTTTTAGCTGACTTTAAATCGGCAGCCGTTAAGGTTAATTCCGTTTGTTTTAGGTTCCGCAATGGAGCCATTGAACCACTCCCGGAGTTACCGGTGCTTACATGAAGTAACAGCATGAGCGCAACCAGCCAGATCAGAGATGAATTATTGGATTTCACGCTTAGCTGCTTCATGATCTCAAAGATACAATTAATGTATTGGCACTTTGTTTTTAATGGTAAGTTCTTTCAAGCTGATAGTGTCGAGCAATAATTCCTCGAGCAGATTTGCCCATATAGTTAAATAGACGATTACATCCGCTTTTACATTGTGACTTAGATATCTTTTTTCCAGCGGCAGTCGTTGCAGAACAACCTGATCGGAAAGCCGCTCCAGATGTCTCAATTCTTCTAAGGTAAAGCCAAAATCAACAAGCTGATCGATCAGATCATCCATGGGCAAGCCGCTGGTGGGGCAGTAGTCATTGAGTTGTTCCGACCAGTCGCCATGCCGTTGCATTGCCCTGCGATGAATTTCATCCTTAGATAAGGAAGTAATTTCCTGAGCCAGAAAACCACAGTTGCAAAGGCCCATGTGGCCCCATTGATATGAGGTATTATGTTCAAGTTTGTAGGCCGTTGTTCTTAAGGCCTGAATCAGTTCGAAACGTATGTTAGCCATGGTAGAAAGAGGATATAAGTATAAACCGTTATTGTCAGATTTTGTTACTTCAGGCTCTTTCTGAATGCCAAAAAAAATATTGGTTTTTTGTATTTATCGTGGAGTTTACTAATATTGCGAACAATTATTTAAATCCATGGGAAGAGGAGATAAAAAAACAGCAAAAGGTAAAAGAACCATCGGTTCTTTCGGTGTATCAAGAAACAAGAAGAAAATCAAGGCTCAGTTGAAGAGAAATGCTTCTACAAAGTCCAAAGCTGCGGCAGCTGCTGCACCTGCAGAAGCAAAGCCAAAGAAAGTAGCAAAGAAAAAAGCTGACGCATAATCATGATGATGAAGAACGTTAATATGGCTTGGTGGTGGCACAAATCGAACTTCGATATGTGAGCAGCCTTGCTATGTAACTATAATTTTGCCGAAGGCCTGCTGTTCACAGTGGGCTTTCTTATTTTATAAACATTTTGAAAACGATATAGACTCACGAGTGACATGAATTTTCAACTAAAGACATACTCCAAAAAGATGCTGGCGGATACCCTGACTCCAGTGAATATCTACCTTAAGCTAAGGGATATATTTGCAGGCAGTATCTTGCTGGAAAGTTCGGATTACCACGGCCACGAAAACAGTCTTTCGTTCATCTGCTGCGATCCGATGGCTACATTTAGGGTTTATCTGGAACAGGCAGAAATATCACTGCCCGGCAAACCTTCAACAAAGATTGCTATCAATAAAGCAGGTCAGGTAACACAACTTCTTGAAGAGTTTAAAAATTCATTTCAGATAGACTCTTCGATCAGATCCAAGTATCCGCATGATGGTCTTTTCGGCTATATGGCCTACGATGCCATCCGATATTTTGAGCAGGTACCCATTCAAAAAACCAAAACCGAACTGCCGGATATAATCTATTCACTTTTCAGGTATGTAATTGTGGTCGATCATTTCTATAACGAACTTACCTTGTTTGAACATGTAGTAGAAGGCAATGAGATTGGCCCTTCACTCGATCGTTTAGAGCAGTTGATCAACAACAATCGTGTAACCACGTTCAGGTTTACGCGCGCCAATGAAGAAGTTTCGAATTACAACGATGGGGAGTTTTTAGAGATCATCGAAAAAGGAAAGCAACATTGCTACCGGGGTGATGTTTTTCAGATCGTACTATCCCGCAGGTTTACGGCTGGGTTTAAAGGTGATGAATTCAACGTGTATCGCAGTCTACGTTCCATCAATCCATCTCCTTACTTATTCTACTTTGATTACGGAAACTTTAAGTTGTTTGGCTCATCGCCTGAGGCGCAGATCCAAGTAGCTAAAGGGAAGGCACATATTTATCCGATAGCAGGAACTTTTAGAAGATCAGGTAACGATCAGGAAGATGCCTTGCTGGCAGAGAAATTATCAGCCGATGTGAAAGAGAATGCCGAACACGTAATGTTGGTAGACTTAGCGCGCAATGATTTGAGTCGCAATGCCAGTGAAGTGCATGTAGAAGTTTTTAAAGAGATTCAATACTACTCTCATGTTATTCACCTCGTTTCGAAAGTGACGGGCACATTAAATCCAGGGTCATCCGTTATACAGATTGCTGCCGATACGTTTCCGGCCGGCACGCTTTCGGGTGCACCCAAGCATATGGCGATGACGCTGATCAATGACTATGAGAATATAAATCGCAGTTTCTATGGTGGCGCTATTGGATTCCTCGGCTTCGATGGATCATTTAATCATGCCATTATGATCCGTACTTTTTTAAGTAAGGATAATGCATTGATCTATCAGGCAGGTGCAGGTGTGGTAGCCAAGTCATCCGCGGAAAGCGAATTACAGGAAGTAAATAATAAATTGGAAGCCTTGCGCAAGGCCATGGTGTTAGCCGAAAAAATTTGATCATGAAGATTTTAGTGTTAGATAATTACGATTCATTTACCTACAACCTGGTGCACCTCATTCTTGAAAACGGATTTGTTGTGGATGTTTTTCGCAACGATAAAATTTCACTGGAGGATGTGGCTCTGTATGATAAGATTTTACTTTCTCCCGGCCCTGGAATTCCGGATGAGGCGGGCATCATGAAGCAAGTGGTGCGCGAGTATGGCTCTACAAAAAGTATTTTGGGAATATGTCTTGGTCATCAAGGCATTGGCGAAGTGTATGGAGCTTCTTTATTCAATATCCCAAAAGTACTTCACGGTGTTACATCATTTGCAGAGATTACCGATCAGGATGAATATTTGTTTAAGGATGTTCAGATAAAATTTCAGGCCACGCATTATCATTCTTGGGCAGTATTGCCAGAAACTATCCCTGCCGAATTAAAAGTAACGGCAGTCAATAACGAAGGATTAATTATGGGCATGCGTCACCGAAAGTATGATGTGAGAGGTTTACAATTTCATCCCGAATCCATCATGACACCCGAAGGCCCCAAAATGATAAAAAACTGGCTGAATAATTAGTGAGAAATATAAATTTCCGACTTTACTAACTCCTGACTTGCTGACTATATTATGAAACAGATATTAAATGAATTAATTGATAATCGCTCACTCACCAAAGAGACTGCACATCGTGTATTGGTTGAGCTGACTTCAGGCAAATTCAACATGAGCCAGACGGCTGCTTTCATGACAGTGTATATGATGCGGAGTGTTACGGTAGATGAATTGCAGGGCTTTCGCGATGCGATGCTGGAGTTATGTTTGCCAGCTCGCTTTGATCAGCCGGTGATGGATGTATGCGGCACCGGTGGCGATGGAAAGAACACCATGAATTTGTCAACGCTATCATCTTTTGTGGTGGCAGCAGCAGGTCAGCCTGTGGCAAAACATGGTAACTATGGAGTGTCTTCGGCTTGTGGATCATCAAATTTACTGGAGCACTTTGGTTATAAATTTACCAACGATATTGATGAATTGAAGAGAAGCCTCGATCGTGCAAACATTTGTTTTATGCATGCACCTTTGTTTCACCCAGCCATGAAAAATGTAGCGCCTATCCGTAAAGATTTGGGTGTGAAAACATTCTTCAATATGCTGGGGCCGATGGTAAATCCTTCATTTCCCACGAGGCAGTTAGTGGGGGTATTTAGTTTGGAGTTGGCCAGACAGTATGGTTATCTCTATCAGAATACCGATAAAGATTTCCTTATCCTTCATTCATTAGATGGATACGATGAAGTTTCACTTACAGGAGCTTTTAAGTTTTTCTTTAATGACGGAGAGCGTATTGCTACACCAGATGAACTTGGCTTGCCTACAATCAAATACGAAGACATAAAAGGAGGAAGCACGGTAGAAGAATCAGCTACGCTCTTTATCAATGTGCTGGAAGGATTTGGAACCGAAGAACAAAACGCAGCCGTGATTGCCAATGCTGCCATGGCACTTTATTGTGTTGATCGAAATGCAGGAATGATCAAAGCGGTAGAAAAAGCAGCTGATGCGTTGAAATCAGGCAAAGCATTAGAATCATTTAAAAAATTAATGAATCCATAGTCTATGAATATTCTGGATGAAATTATCCAACATAAACGGATTGAAGTAGCTGAAAGGAAAAGTTTATACCCGGCTAAATTATTGGAGCAGAGCATTCACTTTCAATCACCGGTTTTGTCATTGAAGGAATACGTTCAACGTAAAGATAAATCAGGCATTATTGCTGAGATAAAAAGACGCTCACCTTCACAGGGTGATATCAATCCGTCTGTCTCCGTTGAGCGCACCTCCATAGGGTATGTGCAAGCAGGAGCCTCGGCATTATCCATTCTTACAGATGCAAAATTCTTTGGTGGCACAAATGAAGACCTGCTGCTGGCTCGCAAGTTTAATGTTTGTCCTATCCTTCGGAAGGATTTTGTTGTTGATGAATATCAAATCATGGAGGCTAAATCTATCGGTGCGGATGCAATTCTGCTGATTGCAGCAGCGCTTGATCCAAAAGAAATTTCTGCTCTTGCTAACTTTGCCCGCTCACTTCAATTAGAAATATTATTGGAAGTGCACAATGAAAAAGAACTTCAGGACAATCTCGATGTGGAAGTGGATTTACTGGGTGTGAACAATAGAGATTTGAAAACATTTGTTACCGATATCGGAATATCAAAACGGTTAGCAGAATTGATACCCCGGCATGTGGTGAAGGTATCTGAAAGTGGAATCGAAAAGGCAGAAACCATTGTTGAATTGAAAAAGTATGGCTATCAGGGTTTTTTAATGGGTCAAAATTTCATGCAACACAGTCAACCGGAAAAAGCTTGTAAAGAATTTATCGATGAACTGAATCATTTAGTAGAAAAGTAAGATGGAAGTATCTCCTATAAAATTCAAAGTATGTGGTATGAAGAATACGGACAATATTATTCAGGTTAGCGCTTTGAGTCCTGATTATATGGGATTCATTTTTCATGAAGCTTCGCCCAGGTTTGTGGGTATTGATTTTAGTGTACCAGCTAATATTTCATCTTCAGTGAAAAGGGTAGGGGTGTTTGTTAATCATTCTGCTGATTTTGTAATTGAAACGATGTCACGGAATCAACTTCAATACGCGCAATTGCATGGAGATGAATCGGTAGCGTTTTGTGATGCATTGAAGCAGCAAGGTGTTAAGATCATAAAAGTCTTTCGCGTAGATGAAGATTTTGATTTTGGAAGCACAAATCAATTTGAGTTGGTATCGGATTTTTTTCTTTTCGATACGAAAGGGAAGCTCTATGGAGGAAACGCAACTTCTTTTGATTGGAATTTATTACACCAATACAATCAGGCTGTTCCTTTTTTTTTAAGTGGCGGTATTCAACCTCAAAACATGAAAGACATAAAAAAACTTGAGTCATTAAATATTCACGCCATTGATGTAAACAGCGGAGTGGAAGATTGCCCCGGTATTAAAAACATGAATAAAATATCAGAAATCATTAACCAGTTATAGCTATGAAATTCGATGTGAACGAGCAAGGTTACTATGGCCAGTTTGGCGGTGCCTACATCCCCGAAATGTTGTATCCCAACGTGGAAGAACTCAGGGAAAAATATTTATCGATCATCTATGAATCCGGATTTCAAGCTGAGTTTCATAAGCTTTTAAAAGATTATGTGGGTCGTCCTACACCTCTTTATCTCGCTAAACGATTATCAGAGCGATATAAGGCTACCATCTATTTGAAACGCGAAGACTTGTGTCACACAGGTGCGCATAAAATCAACAATACTATCGGACAAATCCTTTTAGCTAAAAGATTAGGCAAACAAAAAATCATAGCAGAAACCGGAGCCGGCCAACATGGCGTAGCAACAGCTACAGTGTGTGCCTTGATGGGCATGGAATGCATCGTGTATATGGGCAAGCTGGATATGGAACGGCAGCGCCCAAATGTTGAACGCATGCGCATATTAGGTACTACAGTAGTACCCGCTCTTTCCGGTAGCATGACGCTGAAGGATGCTACCAACGAAGCCATGCGTCATTGGATCAATCACCCTACCGACACCCATTATATCATTGGTTCTGTAGTTGGACCACATCCTTATCCGGATATGGTCACACGTTTTCAATCCATAATTAGTGAAGAAATAAAAAAACAATTGCAGGCTGAGATTGGAAATCCTTATCCCGACTATATGCTGGCTTGCGTAGGTGGTGGTAGTAATGCAGCTGGTGCATTCTATCATTTTCTATCCGATGAGCACGTGAATTTAATTGGTGTGGAAGCTGGTGGAAAAGGAGTCGACTCCGGAGAATCCGCTGCTACTACGGCATTAGGTAAACCAGGCGTGTTGCATGGAAGCAAGACGCTATTGATGCAAACGGTAGACGGACAGGTGATAGAACCCTATTCAATCTCAGCCGGTTTGGATTATCCAGGCATAGGACCTTTGCATGCCCATTTGTTTGATGTAGGCCGTGTTCAGTTTTTAAATGTAACGGATGATGAAGCCATGAACGCAGGAATAGAATTAAGCAGGACAGAGGGTATTATTCCGGCCATTGAATCAGCGCACGCAGTTGCGGCCCTGCAGAAGCTTGATCTATATGAGGATGATGTAGTGGTGATTAATCTTTCGGGCCGTGGCGATAAAGATTTAGAAACCTATATTCGCTGGGGAAAGTATTAGTGTAACCGGGTTATTGTATATTTAGAAATATGAAAATTATATGTTGCTTCATTCTTGCCTTTGCAACAATAAGTTGCAGCTCAAAAAAATCAAATGAAGTTGCTTTGGATCTGAATTCCTATAAAGCGGAGATTAACCAATGGCATGAAGGTCGTATTGAAAACTTGAAGAGCTCAAACGGCTGGCTCAACCTGGCAGGTTTGTTCTGGCTCAAAGATGGGGTGAGCACTTTTGGAAGCGATGAAAGTAATGATCTTGTTTTTCCTAAAGATAAAATCCCTGCCAAGGCCGGAATGTTTTTATTAAACAATGGAGTGGTGTCACTAACCGCGTTACCGGATGTCGAAATATTTGCTGATGGGAAACCCCTCAAAACTGGGATGATCTTTCATCCGGATTCCACCCACGAACCAAAGTTATCCTACGGATCATTACAATGGGTTATCATTAAGCGAGACAATCAATTTGGTGTGCGCTTGCGTGATTTGGAGAGTTCTAAAGAAACAACATTTCTTGGTATTGAACGCTATGAGATAAATCCCGGATTTCGAATGGAAGCAGTTTTAGAAGTACCTCCTGTGCCGAAGAGAATTGATATTACCAATGTATTGGGTCAAACCACGGCACAAGAATCACCAGGCACATTGGTGTTTACACTCAATGAAAAGGAGTATCGCCTGGATGCTTTACTGGAAGGTGAAGAGCTATTTGTCATTTTTGGTGATCCTACTAATATTAATGACACCTATCCCTCTGGCCGGTATCTCTACGCGAAAAAACCGGGTGCCGATGGAAAGACAATTCTTGATTTCAATAAGGCATACAATCCTCCTTGTGCATTTACTCCCTTTGCAACGTGTCCTTTACCTCCGTTGCAAAACGTACTTTCAATAGCCATCACAGCCGGAGAAAAAAACTATAAAGGGTATACACACTAAGATGAAAAACCGAATTACAGATCTGTTTGAGAAGAAGGGAAAAAATATTCTTAACATATTTTATACGGCCGGATTTCCTTTGTTGAATGATACTAGACGAATTGCCGAATCACTGGAAGCAGCAGGTGCCGACATTATTGAGATTGGAATTCCTTTCTCAGACCCGATTGCCGATGGACCAACGATTCAAGAAAGCAATAAGATTGCTTTGGATCAAGGTATGCATCTATCCTTGTTAATCAACCAGGTTAGAGAGTTACGATCTACAGTCACCACCCCCGTGATTTTGATGGGCTACTTAAATCCAGTGATGCAATATGGGGTAGAAAAATTCTTTCGCGATGCTGCTGCCGCTGGTGTTGATGGTTTGATTTTACCCGATCTGCCTTTGCACGAATATGTGAATACCTATAAGTCTCTGGCCGAGTCATTGAATCTGAGTGTTTCCTTTTTGATTTCACCAACCACTTCAGAAGTGCGCATTAAGCAGATTGATTCTGTGAGCAGTGGATTCATTTATGCGGTTTCATCATCCAGTACAACAGGAGCAAAGAAAGAATTTTCAGAGGAGCAGATTTCTTACTTTAAAAAACTTCAATCGTTGGATTTAGAAAACCCGTTCCTGATTGGATTTGGTATCTTTGATTTTAAAACTTATTCGCAAGCATGTTCTTACGCAGCGGGTGCCATCGTGGGTAGTTCATTCATCACAGCTCTCAAGGAAAGCAATGATTTACCTTTTGATATTAAGTCATTTGTTCGGTCTATCAGATCGAAATAGTGGTAATGATTGCTCGACTGTGTCCTGATACCTACCATAATAGAGCTTAATAAAACCTTCGCATGATTACCTTCTTTTTAAAAGAGAAAAACCCTGTGGATAACAGGGTTTTTCTCTTTGGGACAACCGTTGAAAAGTCATACATCCTATTTTTTTGCAGACAGGTTCTTAAAGAGCCTCAAAGATAGAGTATGTTTCAAAAGCTGTTTTCCCTTGCCATCGATCGCTTTCAGTGAATAGCGATTTGTTTTTTAGGTGGAACTTTAGTCAGCACCTTCTTGCCGATGTGAAGTTTCAAAATGCCATTTTCATAGTTGGCTTCTATCTTTTCTTCATTTACATTTTCTGGCAGCGTAAATGATCTGGTGAAGGAGTTAAAGCTGAATTCCTTCCGCGTGAAGTTCTTCTTAACTTCTTCGGTCTCAACTTTATTCTCTGCAGAAATGGTTAATAGTCCATTTTCGATGGAGATATTAAAGTCTTTCTTACCCATGCCAGGTGCAGCCATCTCCACAACAAATTCTTTCTCCTCTTCAACGATGTTTACCAAAGGAAGAGGTGGAACAGAAGCCATCTTTAACAAATTGCTGTCAAAGAAGCGGTCTGTATCAAAAAAGTCAGTCATCCATCGTTCATTTAATAAAGATGGGAAATTCGATTTTTTCAAGAGTGTCATAATTACCTCCTTTTTTAAATTACGTATTAAATATAATCTATTTGGATACCAGAAATCCATGACGGTTGTCGTATCCTGCGATGATTTTTATCTAAACTTTGAATATGTTTTTGTTTAAAATTGCAGGTATTAGACATGATTTTAATACATATTGTTGTTAGGATAATCCTGCGATGATTTGATGATTTAGTATAAGTCTTAAGAGGTTTAAATGTTTTTATATTTGTCTGCAGACAAACCAAAGATTCCTGAGGAAGTGAAGCAGCGAATAGAAAACGAAACGGTTTTAAAAGCCTATGAGTTAATGCTCACTGCGCGTGAAATGGCTGAAGTATTTGAAAAAAATCGGGATGTATGCAGCAGGTATGTTCATAGCACATCCAAAGGCCATGAAGCCATCCAACTGGCAGCAGGGCTTCAGTTGGCGGAAGAAGATTATGCTTCACCATATTATCGCGATCAGTCTATGTTGTTGGGAATGGGTCTTTCTCCCTATGAATTGATGCTTCAATTGATGGCTAAGCGCGATGATCCGTTTTCTGGCGGTCGCACGTACTATTGTCATCCGGCACTTAAGCGTAAAGGCTTCCCCATAGTACCGCATCAGAGTTCAGGTACGGGCATGCAGGCAATACCTGCAACGGGTATGGCGCACGGTATTTCGTATCTTGAATCACAAGGATTACTCATAAAAAAGGTAAAACCAATTGTATTGTGTTCTCTTGGTGATGGCTCGGTTACCGAAGGAGAAGTAGCAGAGGCCTTTCAAATGGCTGTATTAAAAAAACTTCCAATTATTTATTTAGTGCAGGACAATGATTGGGACATCTCCGCCAAAGGCAACGAGATGAGGGCCATGAATGCTTATGAATATGCGGCAGGGTTTAAAGGTCTTGAACGCAACAATGTTGATGGTTCTGATTTTATTGCAAGTTACACCTGCCTGCAAGAAGCAATTGAATGGGTGCGAACTTCTCGTACTCCAATATTAATCCGTGCCGCGTGTCCTTTGTTGGGTCATCATACCTCAGGTGTAAGAAAGGAATGGTATCGGGGAGATAATTTAATACTTCAGGAAAAGAATGATCCACTTCCTAAACTTGAACAGGTATTACTGGAACTTGGCTATAATAAAAACCAGTTGACGGAAATTAGAACTACAGTGAAAGATAGCGTGAATTCAGAATATCAACGCGCGCTTAATTCAGCAGACCCCGATCCAACTGATTTTGATTCCCATGAATTTGCACCAACAACTGTACTGGAAGAAAAAGGCAATCGTTCACCCAATAAAGGTGAGAGGGTTATGATGGTCGATGCGGCACTTCATGCGGTGGATGAAATTTTAAAGAAGCATCCTGAAGCGTTGTTCTACGGACAAGATGTTGGAGCTCGTCTGGGTGGTGTATTCAGAGAGGCTGCAACACTGGCGCAGAAGTATGGTGATCATCGCGTGTTTAATACGCCAATACAAGAGGCATATATCATTGGCTCTACAGCGGGAATGAGTGCAGTGGGGGCAAAGGCCATCGTAGAAATACAATTTGCGGATTATATATGGCCAGGCATCAATCAACTGGTTGAGGAATTATCAAAAAGTTGTTACCTCACCAAAGGAAAGTTCCCCATACAAGCGTTGATCCGCATACCGATAGGTGCTTATGGTGGTGGAGGACCTTATCACTCAGGAAGTATTGAGTCTGCATTGCTTACTATCCGTGGAATAAAAGTAGTATATCCATCCAACGCTGCGGATATGAAAGGATTGATGAAGGCTGCTTTTTATGATCCTAATCCGGTGGTGATGTTGGAGCATAAAGGTTTGTATTGGAGCAAAGTTCAGAACACCTCTGCTGCCAAAACCATTGAGCCTGATGAAGATTATATTTTGCCTTTGGGAAAAGCCCGCATCGTTAAAGAGGCAAGTGAACAAAGAATTTCATCGGGTGAATCATTAGTGATCATTACGTACGGTATGGGCGTTTATTGGGCAACGGAAGCTGCACTTGATTTTGAAGATCAGGTTGAAATCATCGATTTGCGCACGCTTAATCCTCTCGATTGGAATTGTATTGTTGATGCCGCCAATAGACACGGAAAGGTTTTCATTCTTACCGAAGAACCTTTGTTAAACTCGTTTGCCGAATCATTGGCAGGGAGAATCTCCAAGGAATGCTTTCCATGGTTGGATGCCCCCGTTTGGACTTTAGGTGCAGCTAATTTACCTGCAATACCTTTGAATGTTGATTTGGAAAAAATGATGTTACCTTCAGCAGAAAAGGTAACATCAGAAATAGACTTGCTGTTAAGATATTAGCGAAGCAATGAATCAAAATTTTTACGTGGCTTAATAGTCTTACCAGGCTTACCCTTTTTTGCTTCTTTGGAATCTCGATTTAGTGCAAAGGCAACAGATGCTACAATAGTATTTTCATTTGACCGAAGATTATCGGTGAACCCTGAGGTGGCATTATAGGCACTATTTCTTTCGCCATACTGAGTCATTCCAAAAGTATACCGCAGCTCAACCATAAATCGCTGTAAGAATAATGTGGGTGCATCAATACCTACTCCAATATTCAACCCATATAGCTTACGGTTTACATCAGTCAAATACATTATGCCGAAATCTGGTGTAGCTGGATTATCAGGTTGTTTCTCAAACTTCACCTGGTAATCAAATTGGTCTACACCATTTACTTTTCCTTTGCCATTTAACCAGTAACCCATTTGAGGCCCTACAGTAATAAACAAGGCACTGCTAGCATTGCCTTTACGATTTATTGGAAATGATTTCCTGACCATCATCGAGGCATCGATAAAATGATAAGTAGCATGGTTATGCCATGAGCCATTGTTGAATTCAATTTTTCGACCTCTAGAAGAAAAACCTGTTTCTGCTTGAAAAGAGAAGCTTTTCTTCAATGGAAAATTAATGATAACAGCTCCCGAAAATCCAGGCTTCCATAGATGGCTAAATTCATCACGGTCAGCTTTTTCGCTAAATGTATTTTTGGATGCTGTGGCACCGGCCTTGATTGCGATGATCATTTTCTGGCCATAGGTAGCATGAATACCGCATACGTGTAAGATGAGAATAAAGATCAATACGAGGTATAACCGAAAGACTTTTAAACCCATTCCTAAAGTAATCATGAAGTTATTTTTTATAGAAGTATCCCGGGCAAACTTACTGCTGTCAATCGAATACGATGTTTATCTAATAATTAAGACTGAACCGGTAGAAGAAGCATCCGTGGGGCAGCTTAGTACGAAGAAATATGTTCCGGTAGGGACTTCCTTTCCTTCATCAGAGATACCATTCCAGCCACTAATCGGATACCCTTTTACCTGGAATACTCTTTTTCCACGGCCATCAAAGATACTCATCGTGCAGTCTCCTTTGTTTTCAATGCCAGGTATTATCCAGAAATCATTATTTGTATCTCCATTGGGGGTGAATAGAGCAGGGGCTTCAAGGTCGCTATTGCCCGATGTGCAATTTGTTTTCTCAGAGATAATGATTGAGGCTGTAGCTTTGCAACCGCTGGCATCAACCGTGTTTACGGAATACACACCAGGGTCAGTAATAGTAGTAGTAGATTGGATCGAATTTGTTGTCCATAAGAAGGATGTAAACGTACTGGCGACAGAAAGTGTAGAGATCTCTGATCCACTTGCGCAAAGCTCGGATTTGGTAGCCACTATTGCCGGGGCTGCTCCAATAACAATATTGATATCTTTGGAAATGAAACTGGTGCAACCCGTAACTCCGCTATAGCTTACAGTTAATTTAGGTTTGAAGGTTTGCACGGTAGTGAACGCATGGGAGGGGTCCCTTAATGTACTGGTGCCAGTGTCACCAAAGTCCCAGTCGTAAACAACGGAAGTAACCCGTGTGTCTGTGATGGAAGAATTAGTAAAGTTGGTGGTAATATCAACACATCCAGTAGCATCGGTAGAGAATGAAGCAACAGGAGTGACAAAGACTACAACGGAAACAACGCTCGTTTCCTGAGAGCAACCCAGTGCGGTATTGGTTATCTTAACATTATATGAGCCTTCCTGATCTACAAGTAACGTGGAGGATGTTTGTCCGCTGATGTTTGTTCCGTTCTTTAACCATTGATAGCTATATCCCGGTTGTGAATTTACCGAAAGGGTTATGTTTTTTCCCTGGCAGACATTGGTGTTCGCACTGGAACTGGAAATCGAAAAGCTTCCAAAAGTCGCAACATCCATCCGTTCAATAATCGTGTTGCTGCTGCAATCACCCTCCTTCACGGTAAGTGCATAATTCCCGGCATGTGCGATGGTCGCATTAGGTATAGAAATGCTGGCAAGGTTAGAGGTAAAGCCATTAGGACCAACCCACGAATACGTTGCTCCGATCACAGTCGGTGTTGAAAGTGTAAGATCAGTGCCAACGCAAATAGGCGAATTGCTTGTTATGGTCGGATCGGCAGGTAAACTACCAGCTCCTGATTGAATAGTAACAGGCGATGAAGCAACGGAGCAGGCACTCCCCTCACCAACAGCTGTTACGGTATAGATTGCCGCTGCGGTAACATTGGTAAAAGGATCAGTACTATCTTTAACGGTACTGAATCCGTTACTCCAGCTAAATGTCAGTCCAGGCATGGGGATGGTTTCAAGAATGATGGTTTGCGATGGACATAATGTGAGCGGTTCAATACTAAGTATCTGAGGTTTGTGACAGTTTTTGTTTCTCAGAATATCGACAGAAAAGGCAGCCGTTGAAAATGAAGTAAACGCAATGTCTGGTTTAGCATCTCCATCAAGGTCACCAACTCTGGCATGCCAATTTGTTTTTGCTGAAGCGACAACTGTTTTTGAAAATCCAAGAGCCGATGTGCTTCCGTTATGAATGAAAACATTCAATGAGGGTGAATTTTGACAGGCTATAATGAAATCCGGAAATCCATCGCCATCAATATCACTCACATCAACACCAAAAGGCCTGGAGTCAGTGGCTAGCACAAGAGGAGGAGAAAAATCTAATGCTGCATTTGTGCTTTGATTTAAAAAAACATGCGCCTGGCTACCGGTAAAATTGGTAGCAACAAGATCTAATTTACCGTCTTTATTGAAATCGGCACTGGTTACATCATTGTAGTCTCCGGCCGAAGTTATTTTTGAAATTGTAAAATTGAAAGCGGAAACGGTGCTGATATTCTTAAGTAAATAGAGATCAGACTTTTTTGCTCTTGTAGCAACGATATCCGGTTTTTTATCGCCATCAAGATCTTGTATTTCAAGGGAGAATGTTTCGGTGGCGCCAGTAATAGGTATTTTAGTGGGTGTTGCATTAATCGATAAAGTGCCGAAAGAACTTTCATTTCTGAAAATATACAATTCATTACTATTCGAATTAGCAACTATGATTTCAGGTTTACCATCTCCATTCATGTCTTCAATCTCTACATGCTGGGCAAAGTGAGCAATGTCCATAACCAATGTGATTGGTGTGGCAAAACTTGGATTGCCCACCGTGCTGGTATTTCTAAAAAGGAAAACGGTATTAGAGGTTGTTCCGGCACGTGAGGCAACTAAATCGGGTAAACCATCGCCATTAATATCCTTTGAAACTAAATACTGTGTTGGTGCATTGATGTTGAATGCAGGGATTACCGTATTGCTAAAACTCAAATTACCTATCGTACTTTGGTTCATCATGAGAGCCATCGTAGTAGCGGTGGTTTGATTTCTGGAACCAATCAAATCGGGTTTGTTATCTCCATCCACATCTGTCGAGATAACATCAAAGATGGCGTCAGTGCTGGTTATGCTTAAGGGTGTTGTTAGTTTTGATGGATCAAACCCTTCTCCGCTATACACGGGCATAAATTTAGCATCAGATTCTGCGGATAGCTTTGTGGAAAGGTTTACCACGCGTATACTGGCGAGCTTTGCCTGAGCCGGAACTTCCACTTCAATAGAGAAATCAGAAGAGGATAGAATCGGTCCTTTAACAGGTCCAAACCAAACCTGAAGTTGAGATGGTGTTGAACTAAAACCACTTCCTGATATTACAACCCGCGCCTTTGGAAAGGCAGATTGGGGTTCAATTTTTTGAATGACTGGAGCTTGCCCTTGAAGGCTTCCCATGCCGATCAGTATGTTGACAAGAAGATAATAAAATCGAGCTCTCATAAATTTAATTCTGAATGGTTAGTAACCAGGCATCTTTAAACAAGGGGTGCTTTCTGTATTTATCGCGTTCTTTCCTTGCACTATTGATATCATCTCCGTTGAAAATGTGAACGTACCAAAGACTTTTTTCTGTCCCGAACCCATAATTGGCGTTAAACCCGGTATAAACAAGTTTCTTGGCCATGTTTTTGGCATTAGTGCCAGATCCAAAAACGCCCACGATTACATAATTGCCGGACTCAAGTTCCTGAACATGTCTCTCTCTCTTGAAAGTCTCATGTCTCTCTTCGGCTTCTATAGGCAACTCTTTAAGAGGCTCTTTCACAATTTCTTTCACCGGTAAATTTTCCTTTTCACGTTCTTGTGTTGGTTTCACATCAGGTTTGGTTACTACCTGCATGGCCATGAGTCTGTCAATTTCCTTCACCTCATCAAATGGATATAGCTCCTTGGGTTTTAGTGCCTCTGCATTTAAATAATATTTTTTTGCTGTCGCATAATCTTTGGCTTTTAATGCAGCATCCGCTTTGGCGATTTCTTCTTTATACCTTCTATCCAAATCGGAAGCCTCGTTATTTTT
>CANIVF010000024.1 GCA_947470895.1 Bacteroidota bacterium | reverse complement strand
TACTGATGACCTCAGTAGGTGGGGTGGCACTAAATCAATTACCTGCCGGATTACTGGTTTATTATTATTTTTGCTTCTGCGGAAGAGGCTCATTCTTTTAAGATTTAGACACCTCAAAGGTTTAAACTTTTTCCGCTACTTTTATAAAGAGAACTTTCGGATAGTTATGACAATGGAAGCAATAGGCCCAATTCTAATAATTTCATTTTTATTTTATATTTCTTATAGAATTATTCGTTTCGCAGGAAAGAATTTTATCAATGGAGAATTGAAAAAAGATTCGAGTAAATTTTCAATTAAAATCAAAGATTGGTTTGTTTGGAATGTTAAAGTAAATAATGAAAAAGGAACGGCTGGTGGAAATAATTAAAATAAACTTTCCGATTAAATCAAGTTTGGGAATTGGAATAGTATGCGTTGCAGTGGCAGTAATATTTCAAAGCATGGGAGTTTCGCTAATTGTTTCGTTTATCTTTTTATCATTTGCCATTTATTATTTTGTTAAATGGTACAAATCATTAAAGTTTATTTCAGCAAATGAAGCAATTGAAAACATTAAGCAACTTGAAAGGTCATCACAAAAGAAATATATCGGAGGGGTATGTTATGCGGTTAACAAACGTTATAATATTCCAGTTTTTTTAGTTCGAATCCTTTTTATTGTGCTTTCCTTTTTTGGATTAATTGGTGTTTTTCTGTACTTAATAATTTGGAAACTTTTACCTTCAGAATCAATTGTTAAAGCACAAACTAAACATGACAGAAAAACAGCCGATAATCGAGTAGCCCGCCTCGTCAGTTGTATCTGACGAGGTGAGGCTCTCACACCACTGTACATACGAGTCTCGTATACAGCGGTTCATTAAGTTGTGGAGATACTTTTTCATAGTAAGAAAGCATTGACTACCCAAGAAAACAAAAAGACATGAACGAAATTATTTGCCCAAATTGTAAAAAAGCATTCAAAGTAGACGAAGCAGGATTTGCCCACATTTTAAAACAAGTTCGTGACCATCAATTTGAAGAAGAATTACAAAATAGACTAAACCTTGCAGATAAAGAAAAAGAAAGTGCTGTAAAATTAGCAGAAGCAAGTGTCAGAAATTCATTCCAAGAACAACTGGCAAAAAAAGATAAAGAGCTAACAGAATTAAAAGCACAAAGTGATTTAACATTATCTGAAAAACTAAACAAAAAAGAGGCTGAAATAACTCAACTAAAAGCAAAAATTGACAACGTTGAAGTGGAGAAAAAACTTGCTGTGAATGAGGCCGTGCAAAAGGTTGAGAAAGAACGGGACAATTTGTCACATGATTTAAGAACAAAAGAATTAGAAAAACAAAATCTTGAAAGTTCTTTGAAGCAACAATTTTCAACAGAATTGCAAAATAAAGATGCAATAATCAAATATAAAGACGATGAAATTGTTCGTGTGAAAGATATGAAGTTAAAACTTTCCACTAAAATGTTAGGCGAAACACTTGAACAACATTGTGAAATTGAATTTAATAAACTCCGTGCGACAGCCTTTCAAAAAGCATATTTTGAAAAAGACAACGACTCAAAATCGGGTAGTAAAGGAGACTTTATTTATAGAGAACTTGACGAAGCAGGAAATGAAATCATTTCAATAATGTTTGAAATGAAAAATGAGGGTGACGAAACAACTTCCAAAAAAAAGAACGAAGACTTTTTAAAGGAACTTGACAAAGACCGAATAGAGAAAAAATGCGAGTATGCTGTTCTTGTTTCGCTTTTAGAAACAGAAAGTGAATTTTATAATTCAGGTATTGTGGACGTATCACACAAATTCAGTAAAATGTATGTTGTGCGTCCTCAGTTTTTTATCCCTATTATCACACTACTTCGCAATGCAGCTATGAACTCTATGCGATATAAATCAGAACTTGCATTAGTAAGAAGTCAAAATATTGACATTACTGATTTTGAAGAGAAAATGAACAAGTTTAAAGAAGGGTTTGCAAAGAATTATGATTTGGCAAGTCGAAAATTTAAGGAAGCGATAGACGGAATTGATAAAACAATAAAGGAATTAGAAAAAACTAAACTTGCTTTGTTATCGTCTGAAAATAATTTAAGGCTTGCAAATGACAAGACGGAGGACTTAACGATTAAAAAACTAACTCACGGCAATCCGACAATGAAAGCAAAGTTTGACGAACTAAATAAGCAATGAGAACAGATAGAAAAACGAGTGCTTACAGCACCTACCCAAAAGGGGGGGCTTCGTGTTCCAAAGAAAGTTTTGTGGTTAAAAAAACATTAGTTTTTCAAATCAAGTTTAGTGCTAAAAATCGCCACCTTCACCAAGCCCGAAACCGTTAGCTAAAACTAATAGTAACAATGAAAACATTTTTCATCTTGCTCCTCGCTCACTCCATGATCACTCTTAGCTTCGCACACGATGTAGCCAAGCATGATAAATCAGAGCAAAGTTGTTTATAGTAAAAAAATTTGTAAAATAGCAGCCATCTGCAATATGCTTCCCACCGGTCAACCATGATCAACTTAAAAACCAATGAAGGCGGATTTACTCTGCGAACAGCCACGCTGGCTGATGCTAAGTACATGGAGGAAGTGCAGGCCATTTGTTTTCCTACGCTGGCTCCTGCAGAACGATTGACGAAAGAACATTACGCCAATCATATTCAACTGTTTCCAGAGGGGCAACTCGTTGTGGTGGATCACGAAAAGATCATCGCTTCATCCAGCACATTAAGAATGCCATTCCCCAAGCTTGATCACTCCTTTATGGAAGCCACCGATAATCTATGGATCACGAAGACGCATATCCCAGATGGAAATTGGCTATATCAATTTGATATCGGAGTGTTGCCGCAATATCGCGGGTTAAAATTATCCACCGAACTATACCGCTCTCAACAAGAATTAGTCAAGGCCTGGAATATGAAAGGTCAGGTTACCGTAGGCATGACCAGTGGTTATTCCATGTATCAGGATCACTATTCGATCGAGGAATATTGCGAGCGATTAAAAAATAAACAATTCACCGATCCTACAGTAACCCCTCAGCGCAAAGCGGGCTTTCAATGGATAACACCAATTTACAATTATGTGGATGACCCCACAGCCGGAAATTGCAGCGTGCTGATGGCGTGGCCACTGGAAGGAGTTTCGTTAAGAGAATACATTAAACCAGAATAGTTCTGGTAAACATCACAAACCTTGCGTTCCTTTAAGTTAAAACACTTCTATCCAATGGCGCGATTAAAATTAGTGTTAATATTCGTTTTTGGATTGTTCATGATTTTTGGTGGTTTCATGCACTTCCTTAATCCCGACATGTATAATCCCTTCATTCCCGATTTCATGCCCAAAGTGCTGGTCAATAATGCATCGGGCGCGTTGGAGATTGCTGTCGGCATAGCCGCTATGATTCCGCGGTATCGTGCGTGGGGCACCCTGGGCATACACGCGTTGATGCTGGCATTTCTACCCTTGCATGTGATGGATGTGTTCAAAGAAAATCCTGCGATAGGAAGTCACGAGATGGCGCTCATCCGTTTACCGGTTCAATTTATTTTCATCTTGTGGGCCTGGTTCATCCACAAAAAGTAACGATCAACCTTCGTTCGATTTAGGAATTCGTTAACAAAAAAAGACCAGAGAACATGCTTTCTTTAAAAGTAAGTGAAAACAGACATTCCACTTTTTTCATGATCATTGAAATCCCCAAATAAAAACAGTATGAAAGAAATTAAAAAAGAAGAACTGACGCAGGAAGTATTTGATCTCTATGATGACTATGCCCACAACCGCATTGAGAGGCGCCTGTTTCTCGATAAACTTTCGACTTATGCTATTGGAGGGATAACCGTAGCATCGCTACTGAGTTTCATCAGTCCGGATTATCACATCATTCAAATTCAACCGAACGATCCAAGGGTGAAATCGGATTATATAAATTATGAATCACCCAAAGGCGGAGGCACCATCAAAGGATTGCTTTCCAAACCCGTGAAAGGAAAACGCAAATTACCGGGCGTGATTGTGGTGCATGAAAACCGAGGACTCAATTGCTACATTGAAGACGTAGGAAGAAGAGCAGCACTGGCAGGATTTATTTCGCTGGCGCCTGATATGCTTACACCACTGGGTGGCTATCCGGGCAACGATGATAAGGGCCGTGAATTGCAAAGCAAGCGCGATCGCAATGAAATGCTCACCGATTTTATTGCAGCCCATGAACATTTGAAAGCGCACCCCAATTGCAATGGCAAAGTAGGTGTAGTAGGATTTTGTTTTGGTGGCTGGATTTCAAACATGATGGCCGTGCGCATTCCCGACTTAAAAGCAGCTGTTCCATTTTATGGTGGTCAGCCTGCCGCGGAAGATGTGCCCAAGATCAACGCAACATTATTAATTCACTATGCTGGCCTGGACACACGCGTAAACGAAGGCTGGCCTGCCTACGAAAAGACCTTGAAGGAAAACAACAAAGAATATACTGCCTTCATCTATCCGGATGTGAATCACGGCTTCCACAACGATAGCACCCCACGATATGATAAAGCCGCTGCCGAACTGGCGTGGCAACGTACGGTGGATTTCTTTAAAGCGAAGTTGAAATAGTTAAGAAAAAAAATTCACTTTGCAGGGTTAGACAAAGAAATATTCATGCTCGGGAAACTTTGTCTAACCACACAAGTCTAATAAGAATTTTATTTTTGAATCCATTCCGATTCTCTTTCATTGCCATTACTTTGTTATTACCTGGTTGCTTATCTGCTATCTGAATCGATAGTATGGTTGCTTATTGATGTCCGTGCATCGATCATGATTTTGGATTCCATTTACGAGGTTGGTTATGATTTTCTTTCTGAAAAAACAGTCGTAAGTCCTAAGAACTGCACGGTATGACTCCTTTCAGTTCATTTGCGCGATAGTATAGATCAACTAGAAATAGCAGTTTATTTGCACCTTTACGCCTTGGATTGATATTATGAAAGTATCTCTGATCATATTCTTTGCACTCTGCAGTCTTCAATCATTTTCACAAAATTCTGGTTTGATAAGGGGTACGATCAAAGAAAGCGGAAATCCTGTTGAGTTTGCCAACGTGTTTCTTACTCTAAAAAAAGATTCCACCAAAATTGTAACGGGCACGGTCTCCGACAGTTTTGGAAAGTTCACCATAGAGAAGATAGCCTCGGAAGAGTATATCTTAAACGTTCAAATGATTGGCTTCATCCATAAGAAGATTCCAGTTTCCATTAGTCTCATGAATCAAGTGGTTGAGTTAAATGAACTGACGATGGCGACCGATGCGCTTCTACTCCACTCGGTTGAAGTGACCGCCATGCGAGAGATCGTGACGAAAACAGAAGAAGGTTTTGTAGTCAACGCGGCTGATAACATCACTCAGATTGGTGGCACCGCTGCCGATCTATTACGAAATATGCCAGGCATACTGGTCAGTTCTGAAGGTGAGATTACTATTCGCGGGAAAAGTCCGATAACGTTAATTAATGGTCGCGTTTCAGGTATTGCCGGCATTGACCGTGCAGCACAACTGGATCGGATTCCTGCCAGCAGTATCGAGCGCATTGAAATCATCAATAACCCCACATCAAAATATGATGCCGATGCAGAAGGTGGTGTGATCAACATCATTCTGAAAAAGAATCAAGAAAGTGGCACGAATGGAGCATTTGCTGTAGGCGCAGGTTTAGGAAGCCGCTATCGGTTAAACGGAAGTTTTCTGCTAAATCATAAAACCGACAAATGGAATTTTGGCATTGCCTATGATAACTGGTACACCACGCGAACGCGAAGTGTAAATGGAGATCGCATCAATTACGAATTGCCCGAACAATATTACCTTAATCAACGCAGGTTTGATGAACGATTAATATTTTACCAGAATGCCAAGACCACCATTGATTACACACCGAACAAAAGAAATAGTTTAAGCTTTGAGGCGCTTTGGGCCTTTCCAGGAGAGGACAACAATGAAACCTTAAAGAACACGAATGAAACTTCGAATCGGGGTTTCACCAATAAAAATCAGCGATTCTCCAATGAAATAAGAAGAACCCATGCGGTGGAGTTGTCGCTCACTTATGTAAAACGATTCAACGACCCGGATAAATTGCTATCGGCAAACATCAGCAACACGTTTACTAACGATAAAGAAAACACGAACATTACCACGCAATATCTTACCAAACAAGAAACACCCCTTGGTAATTCATTTCTGCAGCGAACCCATCTGTATCAGAAGACCGACCTTGCTAATATTTCGGTAGATTATGCGCAGCCCGTTGCACAACAAGCCATGTTGGAAACCGGTTATAAAGGAATTGCACGTATATTATATTCTGATTTTGAACGATCCAATTATGTAGGTAATGAATTTGTTATTGATCCGCTCAACAGCAACATCTTTGATTTTAAAGAACAGATACATGCTATCTATTCGCAATACACGGGGTGGACGGGTGACAAGCAAGATCCTATCTGGAAATATAATATCGGATTAAGAGCGGAGCAGGTTTGGAATCATGGCCAGACCGCGAATGAATCGGATAATTTCAGCAATGATTATTTTAATCTATTTCCATCAGCCAACTTGTTTTATTACCCAATTAAGAAAAATAATTTTAAACTGAGTTACAGCAGAAGGATAAACCGGCCTGGCCTTGGGCAGCTTAATCCGTTTATTGACATTACTGATTCATTAAACCAGCGTGGTGGCAATCCTCGCTTAAAACCCGAGTTGATTCACTCCCTGGAGTTTGGTTATAATCACTCGTTACAAAAAGCCTCCTTTTCACTGGCTGGTTTCTATAGACTAAAAAATCATGCCATCCTGCCATACACTATACTTGACGGCAATGGTGTGGCATTTACTCAGCCTTTCAATTTCGGCAATGCTACCACGTATGGCGTTGAGGCTATTGCTACCTATAACCCAGCCTCCTATTGGAGTATGAATTTTAGCTTCTCGATCTTTGAACTTCGAATTTACGATAGTGGTGATGTGGCTGATATTGCAACCAACCAGGTAAGCTGGTACTCAAAACTCATTAATAATTTCACGCTGTGGAAAGATGGCCGCTTGCAGGTAACCGGAAACTATTCATCTCCCGTTGCCATTCCTCAAGGAACATCGATAGCAGTCTATAATGTTGACCTTGGGTTTCAACAAAAAATTATGAAAGGAAAAGGAAGGTTGGGGCTGAGCATAACGGATATCTTTAACACTCAGAAATCCGGACAAACTACTTCTGACAATAATTTCTACTTTACCCGAGCATCCAAACTAGATACACGCGCTTTTATGCTTACGTTTGGTTACACCTTCGGCTCGTCTTTTAAAGAAAAATTGATGGAGAATAAATTTAAGAATGACTAATAATTATTACGATCAATTGAATTCTGGTTTAGGTAAGTCTATAAACATGTATTTTATTGAAGAGTACTCCTGTTAAATAGATCGTTGACTAATATTATGAAAGAATCTTATTTACGTTACAACCATTTTGGATAATCCGGTGTCTATTCATTCAAACGATACTGCAAATGAACCATAAAGTAATTTTGATACTGAGTTTCATCATATTGAACTCTTGCGAAGACAAGGAGAATACTGACTTTGAGAACCTGGGTAGTGTAGCCTATAAAGGAATGTTTTATGGTTCAACGCCAACCACCAGGCTTGCTCCCATTGAAGTGACACTGTATTTTAGCTCAAATCGATTTCTGGGCGAAAGTCAAAATCAGTATAGTCCGCTCATCTGCCAGGGAACGTATTCTCTTAGTGGCCAGGAAATCCAATTCAAAAATGAATGCACGAACTTATCAACCTTTAAGCTGGATGGAAGCTATTCTTACAACCCATCTGTTGATTCACTGCGTTTGCAAAGAAGTGTAAATGGTATTATGGAACTATACGTGCTAAAAAAGAAATAAAGATAGTTCGTATTACCAGCGGCATTACTTTGCCTTCCACCCTGGCCCTCTCACCACCATGCCAGGCTTTGCTCCCGTGTGCTCACCGTTTTCCAATACCTGAGCACCATTCACAAACACATGCACCATGCCTGTGCTGTATTGATGTGGATTTTCAAACGTAGCATGATCCTGAATTTTTGCCGGATCAAAAATGACTACATCGGCATAGTTACCAGCAGTGAGCGATCCTCTCTTTTGTATTTTCAAATTGGTGGCCGGTAATGAAGATAGTTTGCGTATAGCATCTTCTAATGGAATCACTTTTTCATCACGCACATATTTTCCCAACAGTCGTGAAAAATTTCCATAGGCACGTGGGTGATCTTTATATTTCAAAAATATTCCTTCCGCTGATGGCGAGCCTGCATCAGAACCGAAACTCACATAAGGCAAGGTAATCTGCCGTTTAATGTTTTCTTCATTCATTAATGTGTAGGCGGTTTCAACTCTCGTGCTGTCGGTGATAACGAGATCCATGGCCGTCTCTTGTGGTGACTTACCATAGATCCTGGCAACTTCACCCAAAGTTTTGCCGGTATATCGTTTTAGTGAGTCGTTGGTGAAGCCCAGTAACAATACATTGTTTGGATCTCCGGCATTCAATAAAAGATTCTCCCATTGATCGGTTGGTGTTAGCATTTCCTGCAGTACTTTTTTTCTGATGGAAGGGTTTTTTAATCGTTTGATCCATTCTTTGATTCCGCCTTCCTGCACCCACGGTGGCATGGTAGCATCTAATCCTGTTGCACCTGCGGTGTAGTTGTACATATCGGCTGTAATACGAAGACCGGATTTATTAGCCTTATCAATTTTTGCAATCACGGAATCAAGCTTTCCCCAGTTTTCTTTGCCACCCAATTTCAAATGATAAATTTCGGCCGGCATATTGGCTTCGCGTGCAATGCGTATCGTTTCATCTACGGCCGCTAAAATATTGTTTCCTTCGCTGCGCATGTGCGAAATGTACATGCCTCCATAGGGAGCGGCCACTTTGCTCAGCTCAATCAACTCTTCTGTGGTAGCATAATTGTCAGGAGCATAAATTAATGCAGTGGTGGTACCCATAGCACCTTCTTCCATCGCTTGTTTAACCAGGGCTTTCATGCGCTCCAGTTCTTGCGCATTGGGAGCGCGGTTGGCATAACCCAATTCATGAATGCGAATGGTATTTGCTCCAACAAAAGAAGCTACGTTGGTTGACATACCTCTGCGTTGTAATGATTCGAGATATTCTCCGAGGGTAGTCCAGTCGATATCAAATTGCCAATCGGGATTGCGTTTCATCTGATCGCGATAATCACTTTTCATCTGATCACTCAATGGCCCCATCGAACCTTCTCCCAACACTTCGAGTGTAATACCTTGCCGGATGTCGCTTTGAGATCTGCCGTCCATGAGTAACGAAACTTCTGCGTGACTCATCATATTGATAAAACCAGGAGCCACTGCCAATCCCTGCGCATTAACTTCTTTGGTACCAATTGCTTTTGACAAATCGCCAATGAAAGCCACCGTATCAGCATTGATACCAACATCCGTAATCACACCCGGTTTGCCAGAGCCATCATACACCGTGCCGCCACGAATAACAACATCAAATTTTTGTTTTTTACACGATGTAAACAAGAGCATCATGGCAAGAAAAGGAATTACATATTTCATAGAGTCAGGCTTATCGTTAAACTAAGTTATATATAAAATTTACAAGGTCATCAACATCTTCAGCAAGATCGTATTGCTAAACGACCGGATATTTAAACCTGGATTTCAACGCAATTCTATTTCCTGTTGCCTGAGAGGCACGTGCTGCTTCAATAATTTCCAACACATGCAATGCATGCTCGGCTGCAATCAATGGCTCTGTGCTATTCACCAAACTTTCGGCAATCACCGAAGCGCCCTGCTCCCATACGTAAGTGCCCGCATCTTTTACATATCGAACGATTGCCTCATTTTCAGCGGTGGCCATATCCACGCCAAAAGGAGCCCAGTCATAGCCGATCAAATTCATATTGCCTTTTGTTCCCCAAATGGAAATGGTTGGCTTTTCCTGCCCTTCACCTTCATGTCCGTAAGGATCAAAGTAATTAAAACCACATTGTACGTGCGAAATAATTCCATTAGCATGTTCCATCAACACCATCGCATTGTCTTCCGCTACCACTTTTATTTTTCCTTTGTCATCGACTATTCGTTCAGGTGTAACAATGCTCGTCATGGCCATCACCGATTTTGCCGGGCCTAATAAACCAGTGAGCGTGGCAATATTATAAACTCCCAGATCAGGCAAACTGCCACCACCGCGTTCGTAAAAGAATGGCGACCACGTTGGCCCAAGGTGACCATAATGCGCATGCGCTGCCGAAACTTTTCCAAGCTTACCATCTTGTATTGCCTTCGACATAAAAGCAAACTGTGGACTGTTCACCACGGCTGGTGCACCCCATATTCTTACACCTTGTTTCGTGGCGAAATCCAACAACTCTTTTCCTTCCTGATACGTGTTGGCCATTGGTTTTTCACTCCACACATGTTTGCGAGCGATCAATGCTTGCTTGTTAAGCCGGCCATGCTCTTGCATGTTGGTGAGGTTAATCATTAAATCAAATGGCGCACCGGCCAGAAGTTGATCGATATGGGAATAGTAATTCGGGACTTTAAACTCAGAAGCACGCTTCTTTGCCCTTTCGGGGATGATGTCGCACACGCTCACTAACTCCACATAGGGAGATTTAGAAAGATGGGGCAGATAAACACCGGACACACTGCCACAACCAATTAATCCGATTTTGATTTTTCTATCTGCAAGAAACAGTTCACTTCCTTCGCTGATAAAGGGAGCCAGTATGCCAGCCATCATCAACTTGCTTCCTCGATCAATAAATTCATTACGGGTGATTTTACTTTTCATAACATACTTCTTTTATGTTCATCTATTTGCCTTTCCATCCGGGGCCTCTTACTACCCTACCCGGTGTAGCACCCGTGTGATTACCGTCATTCAATACCTGCACACCATTCACAAACACGTGATCGATTCCTTCCGCATAAGCGTGCGAGTTATCGAATGTCGCTTTGTCCTGAACCTGATCGGGATCAAACACCACCACATCAGCAAAGTTGCCTACCTTCAAGCTTCCTCGCTTTGCAATTTTTAAGTTCGATGCCGGGAGTGAAGTCATTCTACGCACCGCTTCTTCAAGCGGCATCACTTTCTCATCACGCACATAGCGTGAAAGCAGTCGCGCAAAACTTCCATACGAACGCGGATGAGTAGACTCTTTTGTATAAGGCTCCTCAGCAGGAATAGAACCCGCATCTGAGCAAATGCTTACATAAGGCATGGCCAGCATCTTCTTCACGTTGTCTTCCGAAATCAAAAAGAAAATAGCAGGCACTCCCGATTTATCAGCTGCGATAATATCGAGCATGGTTTCGTCAGCACTCTTTCCATGAAGTTGAGCAACCTCACTTAATCGCTTGCCGCGATATAGGTTATTCAATGAATCTTTTCGAAAACCAAGGATCATCACATCTTTCGGATCGGAGTTACGTGTGGGTATGCCCAACTCCAATTCCCTCAATACTCTTTTTCGCAGCTCAGGATTTTTAAATCGCTTGCGCATTGCCGTTGCACCACCCTCCTGCACCCACGTAGGTAAGCGAGCGGTGAGATTGGTGCCACTCGCATTATAGGTATACATGTCCGCAGTAATCTTTAAACCCGACTGTTGCGCACTGTCAATCTTGGCAAGCACAGTGTCTACTTTATTCCAGTTCCAGGTGTTATTGATTTTCAGATGATATATTTCGGCTGGCACCTTCGCTTCACGCGAGATGGTAAACACTTCGTTCAATGCTTTATATATTTTGTCACTCTCACTGCGCATGTGCGTGATGTACATACCTCCGTATTTTGCCACCACTTTGTTCAGTTCGATCAACTCTTCGGTGGATGCATAATCAGCCGGAGCATAAATAAGGGAGGAGCCAACACCCATGGCACCTTGCTTCATCGCTTCCTCAACCAGGTTCTTCATCTTACTCATTTCGTCCGGTGTTGGTTTCCTATTTAGATACCCTAATACGAGATTGCGCACGGTGGTAGCGCCAACAAACGAAGCAAAATTGGTACTCACACCTTTTCGTTCGAGTGTTTTAAAATATCCATCTAAGGTTGTCCACAAAGTATCCTTACTGTTTTTCTTATTGCGTGGACCGGGGCTCCAGCCTTCGCCAAATACTTCCAGTGTTACGCCTTGTTTAATATCACTCATCGAGCGACCGTCTTTTAATAAAGAGCCATCGGCCCAGCTCAACATATTAATAAAGCCTGGTGAGATTGCTTTGCCATTCACATCGATAATTTTTTTGGCGCTGGATGCCGATAGATTTCCGATCGCAGCAATCGTATCCTTACGAATAGCAACATCACCACGATATGGCTGGCCACCTAAGCCATCATAGATCATTCCGTTTTTTAGAATCACATCATATTGAGCCAGTAGCGAAGTTGATATCAATAAAAGTGCAAGGAGAAAAGAGTATCGCATGAACAGAATTTTGAACGTAAATCTAAGCACGTAACAACACATCCAGTAACTCTTTGTAAAGTTTGGCGGCAAGCATGGCCGTAATGCCGGATGCATCGCGGGTAGGGTTGAATTCCACGAGATCGGCACCGATCACATTGCCCTTAATATTTTGAAGAATGGAAATGATTTCACGCGAAGTAAAACCACCCGGCTCATGGTGCGATACTCCGGGTGCGAAGGCCGGATCAATAGCATCCATATCAAGTGAAATATAAACCGGTCCATCAAATTTGATTTGGTAAACGGAATGCCAATTTTTCATTTCCAATACTTCCACACCAAAACGGTTGGCTCGCTCACGTTGGTGAGTATTCATCGTCCGGATTCCAACTTGCACCAAACGCGAAGCAAGTCCTTCTTCCATGATCCGTGCAAACGGGCAGGCGTGAGAAAACTTATTTCCCTCAAAGTGATCGTAGAGATCGGGATGCGCATCAATATGAAGAATGTTGAGCTTACCATATTTTTTTGAAATGGCTTTCACAATCGGATACGTGACCGAATGATCGCCACCCAACGAAAGAATTTTTTCATGACCACTTAGCACTTGCTGAATTCCTGATTCAATCGCATTGATCGCTTCCTTTCCGGAAGGCAAATGCAAATCACCAGTGTCATGTATTCCAGTATGATTTTTAAGATCAATGCCGCTCTCGGTAAAATAATTGGCGGAGTCAGAATGATAAGCAGCGCGAATTAAAGGAGGAGCTTTCTCCGGTCCATGAAGGAACGAAGAAAATTCATCGAAGGGAACACCTACTACTACAATCATTTATTCAGATTCAATTTTTGATTGAGTGATGGCAATTCACCATTCAGGATGGCATTCAATTTTGTAAGATGCCCATCCAACTCTTTAGAGAGCTCATCAAATACTTTATAAACACCTGCTGTCGGTTTGCCATCACCGGTTTCCAAACTTCTGCGCACCGCTGAAATACGATTGCCTAACTTGATAGGAAAGTTAAGTGGATCTTGTCCGCTTCGGTTTTTGGTTTGATACAAGTCTTCTTCCACGACAGTGATTTTTGCTATGATGTCTTTAGCAAACTTCGTCACTTCAGGATCACTGTTTGTTTTCAAACCTTCTTCCAGTTGCTTGCGGATTTTTCTGATCTTGATTACTGCTTCATTCGCCTGACTTTCGCGATCACGAATTTTTACTGCCAGATCAAAGGTCTCTTTTAAATCTGCTTCAGTAACGCCCTTCAGGTTCGGATTCATTTTTATCTGAAACGGATAGGTCCTGGTGTAACTTCCTGCAGTAAGCCTTACCTGATATTTTCCGATGGGTGCCTCAGGTCCGTTTTGAGGACGCGCTCCCCAGATGATCATGCCATCAAATATAGTAGCACCCGTATAGCGTAATGCCCACACAAATGTATTGAGTCCTTGTCCCGCTGTTGGTTTCGATTGACCTCGGCCCCACCAGTCGCCAGCATCGGCTTTTACTTCTGAGCCTTTTCCAACAAATCGCTGCACGAGATCTCCATCTTCTTCTAGAATTTCAACCACCACCGAATCCATTTTATCTTTTAAATAATATTGAAAGGAAGCATCATATACACCGCGAATGGCATCGGCTGGCTGAAACAGAATTACATCCTGCTTCATTAACTCAGGAGTAAGTTGACGCAAGGGTTGAATGTCGTCCAAAATCCAGAATCCACGGCCGTGTGTGCCCAGCACCACATCATTATCTTTGATCACAAGATCGCGAATTGGCGTGTCCGGTAAATTCAATTGTAACGGTTGCCAGTTGTCACCAGCATTGAATGACACATAAGCGCCATGCTCGGTTCCTAAAAATAAAAGTCCCGGACGAACATGATCTTCACGGACTGATCTTGAAAAATGTCCGTCTTTGATTCCGGTTACAATCTTAGTCCATGTCTTTCCGAAATCGCGTGTACGAAAAACATACGGCTGCCTGTCATCCACCTGATAACGGAATGCCGCAACATATGCAGTGCCCGGATTATGTTTCGACTCATCGATGATGGCCACGACAGAATTTTTAGGTAATTCTTTCGGAGTAATGTCAATCCATTTCTTTCCTCCATCTCGAGTAATGTGAATCTTACCATCATCAGAACCAGCCCAAATGGTATTTACATCATGATTGGATGGAGCCAATGCAAAGACAGTCGCATAAATCTCAGGGCCATTCATGTCTTTGGTGATTTCTCCACCAGTAAGACCCAGTGTTTCGGGATCAGCATACGTTAAGTCCGGACTAATTTTTTCCCAGCTCTGTCCGTCATTAGTCGTGCGCCACACATGTTGTGAACAGGTGAATAGCATATTGGCATCTTTTGGTGAGAACACAATGGGATACGTCCACTGCCAACGTTCAGGCAATGAACTTGCAGGCTCACCTGAAAAAAATCTTGGATACACTTGTATGTCGCGGGTTTGCCCGGTGGTTACATCTTTACGTGTAAGCAACGCTCCCTGACTTCCGGCATAAAAGATATTTGGATTATCGGGATGAGAAGTAATGTAACCACTCTCGCCACCACCCACATCGTAGCCCCATTGTCCTAATTCATTCATGTGCCCCCAGCCTTCGCTTGGAATAGCAATGGTTGAATTATCCTGTTGAGCACCGGCAACATGATAAGGCACGTGATTCGTTGTTGTAACGTGATAAAACTGAGTAGTGATATAATCCTGATCCGTCCAACTCTTTCCCCCATTCACAGAAACAGAACCACCGCCATCATCGGCAACAATCATGCGCATGGGATTATTAGGATCGATCCACAGATCATGATAGTCGCCATGCTTGCCGCGAATCTCCAGATCGAATTTGACACCGCCATCGGTAGATTTCCAAAAATCAACATTGAGGCAATAGACGGTTTCACGATCAAACGGATCGGCATAAATGCGTGAATAATAAAAAGCGCGCTGACGAAGTTTGCGATCATCATTGGTTTTTTTCCAGGTAGCTCCGGCATCATCACTACGATATACACCACCATCATTGGCTTCTACAATGGCCCACAGGCGCTTGCCATCGACAGGCGAAACTGTGATTCCTATCTTACCCAAAGGTCCTTCTGGCATACCGGGATTTTTCGTCAACTCATTCCATGTCTCTCCACCGTTTTCCGATTTCCATAGTTTACAATCCGGGCCACCGCCCCACATCTTCCAAGTTTTGCGATAGACTTGCCAGGTAGATGCATACATAATTTTAGGATTGGTGCGATCGATAATCAAATCTGCGGCTCCGGCCTTAGGGCTTACATATAAAACTTTCTTCCAGGTATTGCCACCATCGATGGACTTAAATACTCCACGCTCTTCATTATCGCCATACGGATGGCCGAGTGCTGCTACATATACAATGTCAGGATTGGTCGGATGAACACGAATGCGGGAGATTGCCTGTGTTTCTTTTAACCCAATATGACGCCATGTTTTTCCACCATCCACCGATTTATAAACGCCATCGCCTTGGGTGATACTACCTCGAAGTTGAGTTTCGCCTCCCCCGATATAAATGATATCAGGATTGGTTTCGGCAACTGCCACAGCGCCAATCGATGAGCTTGAAATTTGTCCATCGGTAACGGCCTCCCATTCTAAACCCCCATCGGTAGTTTTCCATAATCCTCCACCGGTGGCTCCAAAGTAGTATTCGTTGGGTCTGCCCGGACTACCTGTGGCGCCTAGTGAACGACCACCGCGCTGCGGACCAATGTTACGCCATTTGAGTTTATCAAAATATTTAGAATCGTATGAAGTGACAGGTTGCGCGTGCATTCCCGTGCCTATGATCAACACCAGCAAAAAAGAGTAAAGGCTTTTCATTTTTGAAATAACAGTTTGATTATTTCAAAAGATAATGAAAAGCGACTGACAGCCCAATGTCTTTTACAAGAGCAGAGGGCGATTGATTTAAATGGTGTCTGAAAAAAGAAGACTTAATTCACAAAACTCACCAGCTCAATATCATAGATCAGGTTTGAGTTGGCGGCTATTGAAACCGACCCACTGGTAAATGTTTGAGCTCCAAATGCAAGGCCTGAGGGAATATATACCGTTACCTTACTACCGGCATTAAGTTTTGGTATCACCGCCTGAAAGCCAGGTAAAAAATTGATAACA
The DNA here is from genome assembly GCA_947470895.1 of Bacteroidota bacterium. Lineage (GTDB taxonomy): Bacteria > Bacteroidota > Bacteroidia > Cytophagales > Cyclobacteriaceae > ELB16-189. Next base: position 38,981 of record CANIVF010000024.1, on the reverse strand, counting down.
CGACTATCAAATGCATCAGAAGGTTGACTGGAACCTGTGAAAAACACATCCCCTGTAGAAATCAGCTTACCGGTATAGTTAATCTTTACTTTGCTGTAAATATCAGGTGTTGAACCGCTACCCGACTGAGTGATCACGTATCGAATACCCGTCTTGTCCTTAATAGCGATAATGGCCTTAGTGTTTAAAGTATTATCGATCGCAACGGTATCGGTAGCTAATCGTTGCTTTTCAGTTTCTGAGGTAACAATATCTAATAGTGTTATTTCAAATATCAGGATAGAATTCGGAGGAATTCCTGTTGAACCGGATTCGCCATAGGCATACCCGGAAGGAATATAGAACTTTCCTTTTGAACCTTCTGTGAGCAATGAAAGAGCAATTTGAAATCCCGCGACAAACGTATTGACAGGACCAGTAATTTCGCCCTGATCGAAGATCGCTCCTGAAAGGAACCGGCCTACGTATTTAAATTTGACCGTACCGGAATTTCGGGGTGCAAACCCAGAGGCTAATGAGTCAATAACAAACCGTAATCCACTGGCATCTTTTTGAGCCGTTATACTTTTTGATCTTAGATAAGTGCCTATAGCAGTGGTGTCCTTCGCTAACTGGGCTTCGAAAGAAAGCCCGGGATCAGAATTTAAATCTGAACAGGACGAAATAAACATTGAAAAGCAAACTGCAATAAGTGATATGGGAAAAATTACCTTCATTTTAAGTTTTTTATGATCTGATTAACACGCAAAGGAAAGAAAAATTTCAAATGATAGCTTAAAAAAATGGAAGATGATTCACTAAGTGTTTTGATAAAACTGATTTTGGTCATTGGCACTATCATTTATAAAGCGGTACTTAACCAGCAAACATCAGAAGTATGAAAGCCATATTGTTTCCAACCGATTTCTCATCCAATGCAAACCAGGCCTTAGAATACGCTGTCGAGATTGCAGCCCAAACCGGAGCAACACTGCTCATATTGCATGTTTATGCCCCGATCCTATCAAAAGAAAATCCATTCCGCTCAATGATTGCAGACGAAGTGGCAGACGCTTCACGTGAGGCCGGGGGAAAACTAAAAGTGATTACTGACACCATCGCAAAGGAATATACTGCTATTCTTTGCAAGGCTCAGATTAGTGTTGGCGAACCTGTTGATGAAATTCTTAACGCATCAAAAGTGAATAAAGTCGATCTCATTATTATGGGAACATTAGGGGCTAATAAATTATCCAAGATGATTTTCGGTTCAAATACTTCGGCTATCATTGAAAAATCAGAGTGCCCGGTACTGGCGGTTCCTTCCGGTTGCAGCTACCGCCCTCCAAAAAGAATATTGTTTGCCACCAACTTCTCATTCAAAGAATTGGAGAGTTTAAAAAAACTAGCCCTCATTGCTCAAACATTCCATTGCGAAATAATTCTCGGACATGTGGATGTCTCCATTGATGAAGAAAGTGATGAATCAAACTCCATGGAAAACTTTATGAAAGAAGTCATTACAGCAACCTCCTATTCAAAAATTTCCTATAAAATAGAAAATGATCATACTGTAAGTATGGGACTAGACAAAATCATTAAAGATTCTTCTATTGATTTATTTGCACTATTCACCCACAAGCGCACCTGGTTTGAAAAAATTTATAATCCCAGCCTGACAGCCAAGACCTCTCATTATACAGAAATACCACTTCTCGCCTTTCACCATTTGATTTGATCATGAATTGAAGGAATGAATTTTTAAGTTTCTCTCTTCCATGCACACGGTGTAATGATCGCTAAGCATTTTATTACCTTTGGGAGGTGTAAAGTAGAAGAATGAAAAACGTTCGTTTGGTATTAGGCAGTGGTGGCGCACGAGGCATGGCGCACATTGGCGTGATTGAAGAATTAGAAAAAGAAGGATTTCAAATCAAAGAAATAGTAGGTTGCTCCATGGGTGCTGTGGTCGGTGGTATTCACTGTGCCGGATATTTGGCTGAGTATAAACACTGGCTCATCAAACTCAGTAAGATGGATGTATTCATGTTACTTGATTTCACACTATCCGGTCAGGGCTTTGTAAAAGGGGAGAAAGTATTCAAAGCCATGGAAGAGTTTATTGGTGATCATCAGATCGAGCATTTTAAAACTCCGTTCACGGCAGTGGCTTCTGACCTATTGCATAAAAAAGAAGTGCATTACCGTACAGGCAGTTTATTCAAAGCACTGCGATCTTCCATAGCAATACCAACCGTATTCACTCCGGTAATCAATGGCAAATCACAATTGGTAGATGGCGGTGTACTCAATCCCCTTCCGATTGATCTGGTAAAAAAAGCAGAAGGAGAAATTATTGTGGCTGTTAACATTAATGCCAACATTCCTTACGGGAAAAATAATCCTCCCATAGAAGATAATACCGAAAAAGCAGCTTATCTGAAAATGCTTGACTTCATTCGCGCTACACTACCACGCTTTGAAAATAAAAATGAGAACACGGCCGAAAACCTGGGGCTCTTTGATATCCTCAACAAATCATACGATCTCACTCAAGATCGTCTTACTGAGTTAATGATTCAAGTACATAAACCTGATCTTGTTGTAAACGTATCGCGCGATGCTTGCGGAGTGTTTGAATTTTATCGCGCCAATGAAATTATTGAAGAAGGTCGCAAGGCATTTCATCTGGCTTATAAGCAATACAAAAGTATATAGTGTTACTCTGTGATTATTTAGGTACCTTTGTGCATCACTCCTCCAAATTCCCGTAGAAACACGCTTTCTGCGTAGCCGCTCAAGGCGGATTCGAGCCAAGAGGCGTTTAAACTAAACGATAACACGGTTTCCGTGTATCAAACAATTACACATGTCATTTGAAAAATTAAATCTCATTGAACCTATTTTAAAATCGTTGGCCGTAGAAGGTTATACCAAACCAACTCCGATTCAACAACAATCTATTCCCGTATTACTGGAACGTAAAGACTTATTGGGTTGTGCCCAAACAGGCACTGGAAAAACCGCTGCTTTTGCCATTCCTATTCTTCAACTTCTTCACCAGGACGAACTTTATAAAAAAGGACCTGCCGGAATAAAAGCACTAATACTAACACCAACCCGCGAGTTGGCCATTCAGATTGGTGAAAGTTTCACTTCTTACGGAAAATTGCTTCGTATCAAGCACACGGTCATTTTTGGTGGTGTACCACAACGTTCACAAACCGATGCTCTTCGTGCCGGAGTAGATATTCTGATTGCAACACCAGGTCGTTTACTCGACTTAATGGATCAGCGCTATGTGCGTCTTGAACACGTTAAAATGTTTGTGTTGGATGAAGCCGATCGCATGCTCGACATGGGTTTTATCCATGATGTGAAAAAGATTGTCGCTCGTATTCCTGCCAAGCGTCAAACGATTTTCTTCTCGGCTACTATGCCATCTGAAATTTCGAAACTAGCTGATACAATTTTAACCAATCCGGTGCGCGTTGAAGTAACTCCGGTTTCTTCTACGGCCAACACCGTGAAGCAGGAACTTTATTTCGTAGAAAAGAACAACAAAAGGTTATTGTTACTTCACCTGTTAAAAGATGATGTGATTAATACCGCATTGGTATTTACACGCACCAAACATGGCGCTGATCGTGTAGCGAAAGATTTAAATCGCGCAGGAATCATTGCCGAAGCTATTCACGGTAACAAATCACAAAATGCGCGTCAGCGTGCATTAAGTAATTTCAAATCACAGCAAACACGCGTATTGGTGGCTACCGACATTGCCGCTCGCGGTATTGATATCGATGAATTATCGCACGTAATCAATTATGAATTACCGAACATACCAGAAACGTATGTGCACCGCATTGGTCGCACAGGTCGTGCCGGAGCTAGTGGTATTTCCATTTCGTTCTGCGATGGAGAGGAGAAAGCTTATTTGAAAGACATTCAGAAACTGATTGGCAAATCAGTGCCGTTGGCTGAAAATAATCCATATCCAATGAATAACACTTCAATGGATCGTGTTGAAGCTCCGAAGCCACAAAATCAAAACAGATCACAAGGTCAACGCAGATCAGGTGGATTTAAGTCGGGAGGATTCAAACGTTCATCATCGAACGGTAACTCCACTTCGGCATCATCAGCTACTGCCTCATCTTCCAGAAATTCTAATTCATCATCTTCTTCCAGAAATTCCAACGCTTCTTCTTCAGCAAGAAGACCAAGCCGCGATTGGAAAAGTATGTCGAGCGAAAAGAATTATTAATAGTCAATTTGCTTAACGGCATTTGAGGCCAATCTTCAGATTGATTAATTTTCAATCATGAAGTTTGGCCTTCTTTCTGATACACATAGTTACCTCGATCCAAAAGTTCTTGACTACTTTAAAGATTGCGATGAAATCTGGCATGCCGGTGACATTGGTGATCGTGCCGTGGTGGATGAATTAGAGAAAATCAAACCCCTGAGGGCCGTGTTCGGCAACATCGATGATCAGGATATGCAGGTGCGCTATCCGGAAGATTTATGGTTTGACTGCGAAGGACTTACCGTATGGATGACCCACATTGGCGGAGTCCCCCCCAGTTATAATCCACGCGTTAAAAAGGTCTTTAAAGAACGAAGACCCGATGTTTTCATCTGCGGTCATTCGCACATTTTGCGGGTGAAGAAAGATCCTAACTACAAGAATCTATTGTATCTGAATCCCGGAGCTGCGGGCAATCATGGCTTTCACCACATCAAAACCATTGTGCGCTTTGAAGTGATCGGAAAAGAAATTAAAAACATGGAAGTGATTGAATTGGGTAAGCGGGGTGCTTTAAAGTAGCAGTTCGGCCATTACCGATGGCTACAAAAACAAAAAGCCAACGGAAGATTCCATCGGCTCATGAATGAATACCAGAAAATTATTTTGCCAACTTGGCTTTAAACTCTTCTTTGATCTTTTCGATATCAACCGCTTTAGCCACAGGCTTAAAGTTTTGGGTTTTAAGGGCTGTTCTTCTGCGAGCTGATTTTCCCTTATCCTTACGGCTCTTTCTTTTCAATCGTGTTACTGACATGGCTCTTTCTTTTAAAGGCTGCAAAAATAAGCAGGTTTTGCAAATTACAGCCACACAATCACAGATTATTTCTATTTAGCTTTAAAATCAGTGAATCTGTGGCTTAGTGATTAAATTGCCCCGTTTTAGATATGGAAAAACCCACTTTACCGAAAGGCACACGCGACTTTGGCCCGGCTCAGATGGCCAAGCGGCAGTTTATTCTCGAAAATATTAAGAAAGTATTTCAGAAATATGGCTTTCAGCCCCTGGAAACCCCTGCCATGGAAAACCTGACCACCCTTACAGGGAAATATGGGGAGGAAGGGGATCAACTACTTTTTAAGGTCCTAAATTCAGGTGATTTTCTGAAAGATGTAGATGCTGAAAAACTGGAAAGCAAAAACTCGAAAGGAATAGCTTTTGATATTTCTGAAAAAGGTCTTCGCTATGATCTTACTGTACCATTTGCGAGGTATGTGGTAATGAATCGTCATGAGATAACTTTCCCTTTTAAGCGATACCAAATTCAACCTGTTTGGCGAGGAGATCGTCCTGCAAAGTCACGTTACCGCGAGTTTTACCAATGCGATGCCGATGTTGTAGGCACTGATTCACTACTCTGCGAAGCGGAAATCGTATTGATGATTAAAGAGGTATTTAAACGATTGAGGATTGAAGACTATTCCATTAAAATCAATCATCGTGCGATTCTTTCCAGTTTAGCAGAGTTATGTGAAGCAAAAGGAAATGAATCTTCTCTTTTTGTAGCGATTGATAAGCTCGACAAAATTGGTGAAGAAAATGTAAAGGAAGAATTACGAGGACGTGGTTTTTCTGAAACCAGTCTCATCACCTTGTTTGAGATTCTGAATTTTAAGGGTTCCACCCAGCAAAAGCTTGAATTTATTTCAAGAAAATTCTCAAACACTACATCCGAACAAAAAGGGATTACCGATTTCAAAGAGGTATTGAATTTACTTAATGGTTATGGGGCCAATGAAGCTCATGTCGAATTTGACATTGCTTTGGCCCGTGGTCTTAGCTATTACACAGGTTGCATCTTTGAAGTGAAAATCAATAATGTTTCCATTGGTAGCGTTAGTGGTGGTGGTCGATATGATAACCTGACTGGAGTATTTGGCTTGCCTGGAGTTTCAGGCGTTGGTTTTTCATTTGGCGTAGATCGTCTTTATGATGCCATGGAAGAATTAAAACTCTTTCCACAGGAAGCACAAATCTCAACCCAGGTATTGATTGCTCATTTCGATGAAGATAGTAAGCGCTATGGTTTGAAAATGTTACAAGCCCTTCGTGATAATAGCATTGCATCCGAGATTTATCCCGACTCCGTAAAAATCCAAAAACAATTGGATTTTGCTAATAAGAAAATGGTTCCTTATACCATCGTGATTGGATCAGAAGAAATGAAAAGCGGATTGCTTGCCTTCAAAAACATGAAAACGGGTGAACAACAAAAACTAACAATCGAAAAAATACTTGATACTTTTAAGTAGGATTGCCTATTGCTCCTGCCTACTGCCAACTATTATACATGGAACCAACGCATCACATATCCAACAAACAACTCTCCTTAAAGGAACTTGATCATATCCTGCATGGTCATTCCAAGATTGCCTTGTCGGAAGATGCACGGGTAAAAATCATTCGTTGCCGTGATTACCTGGATGAGAAACTGACATCTTCCTACCATCCTATTTATGGCATCAACACCGGGTTTGGTTCACTCTATAATAAGCACATACCCAAAGATCAGTTAGAACAGCTGCAGGAAAACCTGGTGATGTCGCACGCGTGTGGCACTGGCCCCGAGGTATCGCGCGAGATTGTTCTGTTGATGTTATTCTTAAAAGTACAGTCACTCTCTTATGGTTATTCCGGAGTGCAGGTGGAAACCGTTGAGCGATTGATCGATATGTTTAATCAACGTGTGCTGCCCAGAGTGTATGAAATGGGTTCGTTGGGCGCTTCAGGAGATTTAGCTCCCTTGGCACATCTTTCCCTCCCTCTGATTGCCTTGGGCGAAGTACATTACCTCGGAAAAATTTATTCCAGTCGGGAAATGTTAAGTGCCCTGGGTTGGGAACGCATCCACTTCAAAGCGAAAGAAGGATTAGCATTACTGAACGGCACTCAATTCATGAGCGCCTATGGGGTGTGGAGTGTCTTGCATGCTTCACGTATTTTAAAATTAGCCAACCTCATTGGTGCGCTTTCGCTGGACGCATTTGATGGACGTATCGAACCGTTCGATGATCTGGTTCACCAGATTCGTCCACATGCAGGACAACTAAAAGTGGCTAAAGAAATCAAAGATTTATTAAAAGGAAGCTCCATTATCTCACAACATAAAAAACATGTTCAGGATCCTTACTCATTCCGATGCATTCCTCAGGTGCATGGTGCCAGTGACGATGCCATTCAATATGTGACCTCCATCATGCTCACCGAAGTGAATGGTGTGAGTGATAATCCTAATGTTTTTCCGGAAGAAGATAAGATTATTTCAGCAGGTAATTTTCACGGACAACCCTTAGCGCTTTCATTGGATTTTCTTGCTATAGCGCTGGCAGAACTTGGAAATATTTCAGAACGCAGAACCTATCAACTCATCTCAGGCTCACGCGATCTGCCCAATTACCTGGTGGCAAATCCCGGCATCAATTCGGGTTTAATGATCCCTCAGTATACAGCGGCATCGTTAGTAAGTCAGAATAAACAACTCTGTACACCCGCATCAGTCGACTCGATAGTTTCTTCCAATGGACAAGAAGACCACGTGAGTATGGGCGCCAATGCCGCTACCAAAGTGCACCGGATTGTCAATAACGTGTATTCAATCCTCGCTATAGAATTGATCACCGCAGCTCAGGCGCTTCATTTCCGCAGACCGCTAAAAACTTCTTCGCGTCTTGAAGAATTAGTGGATAATTTTAGAAAGCAGATTCCGTTTATAGAAACAGATCGTTTGCTGCACGATGATATCGTAAAAGCTGAACGATTTTTAAAAGATATAAAACTGCCCGATTGAAAAAACTAATCATCATATCATCGTTTATTTTCCTGGCAGGGAATCTTTATGCCCAATACACAAGTCGGCTGGGTCGCTTTCAGATAAACGAGGTCAAGGGATGTGCTCCATTCACCGTTACCATTACCAACACCAATGTGATCACCAGCGGAGAATGTACTCCGGGCAAACCTTGTCTGATGGATTATCAGGGCAATGGCTCGCAGCAACAAAATCTTTTCACATTTACCTATGCCACGGCTGGCACATTCAAACTTTCTGTTCTTTATCAGAGTATCGGTGCTGATGATATAACCATCACAGTAGATCCAAACATTCAACCTGAGTTTGAAGTTTACAGCTGCTCAGGATTACAAACTTCCATTAAGATCACCGATAAAGGCTATGATCAGTATTTTGTTGATTTCAATAGTGATGGAACCAACGAAGTGGTGATGCCCAATAACAATAACCAGACTGCTACGCACAATTATGGAGTGGCAGGAAACTTTAATATCAGTGTAAGGGGAAAAGACATTAACTCGGCCGACAACTGCACAGCAAAAGTGCAACCATTTACTTCCATCACCACATTGGCCGTTCCGCAGATCGCTACACTTTCTGCCATCGATGCCACCCAATTGAAGCTCGACTTTACACCACAAACGAACATCCAATTCAAACTCGAAATTGCCGTGAACAACTCAAACACATTTCAGCAATTTCAAACTTTGTATGGAGTTAATTCAGCAAGCATTCCCAACGTTAAAGCAGACGACAATTTCTACTGCTTCCGTTTAAGTGCGTTTGATCCCTGCACCAATACAAATACCTATTCATTTCCAGTCTGCAGTCAGAATTTTGATTTAGCCATTCAAAGTGGTGTGAATAAACTAACGTGGGTCACTTCAGGGTTGGGTGTTAGCACCACTGAAATTCAAAGAGAAGGAACTTCTTACACACTGATACCAGGATCACCCGCTTCATTCAATGATGTGGATGTCGTATGTAAAACCAACTATTGCTATCGCGTTGTGAGTCTATACCCTGGAGGAACAAAAAGTGTTTCACTTGAAAAATGTGGAGAATCGTTTACGGTAACCAGTCCTTCACCAATTAATAATACCTCAGCCGTTGTTGCAGAAGGAGGAGTAACACTTACGTGGAAACAAGACCCGCTCTTTAACCCGTTTGAATACACCGTTCTTCGAACACAAAATAATGGTGCATTTAGTGAGCTGGGTAAAACAACCACACTTGAATTTTCAGATGCCGGATATGTCACCGAGTCAAACTCTTGTTACCGGGTTAACTATTCAGATCTGTGCGAAAATGTAAGTCAGCAGGGAGCACTGATTTGTCCTGTGAGATTATCCTCTGCAATTGATAAAAAGAATGCGATCACGCTTCGCTGGTCAAAATTTAAAGGCTGGAAAAATGGAGTAAAAAATTATCGCATACAAAAATTCGATCGAAGTGGTGGCCTTATGAGTACTACAGCGGTTGGTGCTGATACGATGTTTGTTGATGATCCATTGGATTTGATTAATCAGGTTGTACAGTATCGTGTATTAGTTGATGCTAATGAATCTGGTCTTACCACTTCAATTTCCAATCAGGTTATAATCACTAAAGAAGCTAATTTATTTTATCCTACTGCTTTTACTCCTGATGGAAGTGGTCCGGTGGAAAACGAGACTTTCTCCGTCTTCGGTCAATACATCGTGAAGATGGAACTTAAAATATTTGACCGATGGGGTAAGATGGTTTTCTACACAGAGGAAAACACACCCTGGGATGGCACACAAAGCGGACGCATCATGTCAGAAGGAACGTATGTTTGGATTGCCAAAATTACTGATCTGGCCGGAAGAAATTTTTCGCGTGAAGGCACTGTGGTCCTTCTCAAGAAAACAAACTGACAGTTAGACCTCTCTAGGTTAGCAGTAAATCATTTACCTTTGGCCATTCTATTAATTACTAAAACACCAAGGTTATGTTTGACATGATGAAGATGATGGGCAAGATGAAGGAAGTGCAGCAAAGAATGAAGGAGGCTCAGGATAATTTAGTTCATATAAAAGCATCGGGTGAGGCTGGAGGAGGCATGGTGCGCGCCATCGTAAATGGTAAAAAACAGATTATCGCCATCGACATTGATCCACTCATTCTGAAAGCGGAGGATAAAGTACTAGTTCAGGATTTAGTTGTAGCTGCCGTTAATAAAGCTTCAGAAGAAGCCGATGTACTGGCAAAAGAACAACTGAAGAAAGCCACAGATGGATTATTGCCCAACATCCCGGGCATGGACTTAAGCAGCCTGATGGGATGACCGAGGTAGCGGTTGTCATCTTAAATTATAATGGGAGAAATTTTCTTAAGCAGTTTCTTCCCTCTGTCATTCAATTTAGTGGTCATGCAAAAATCATTGTGGCCGATAATGCCTCCAACGATGATTCCATTTCATTGATTGAATCTGAGTTTGCAACACACGTTGAGGTTTTAAGGATTGATCGTAATCGTGGTTACTGTGGTGGATATAATTTTGCCCTCTATAAAATACAGGCAGAGTATTTCGTGTTGCTCAATTCGGATGTTGAAGTAACTGAAGGGTGGATTGATCCAATCATTAATCTATTAAAAAGTGATGGTTCCATCGCTGCAGCTCAGCCAAAAATTTTATCATTTCACCAAAAAAACAAATTCGAATATGCCGGTGCAGCTGGTGGTTTTATCGATTTGCTGGGATATCCTTTCTGCCGGGGCCGGATCTTTACAAATCTTGAAGATGACCATAATCAATACAATGATACACGGGAGGTGTTTTGGGCCACGGGCGCTTGCCTTTTCATAAAAGCCGAAATCTTTAAAAATTATGGTGGCCTTGATGAAGACTTCTTCGCGCATATGGAAGAAATTGATCTCTGCTGGAGACTGAACCGGGCAGGTTACAAGGTATATTATGAAGGTAAGAGCAAAGTGTATCATGTGGGCGGAGGCACCCTATCCTCCTCCAACCCCAGGAAGACTCATCTTAACTTTAAAAACGGACTTAGCTTACTGATTAAGCACATGGCTCCCGCTGAGTTATGTTGGAAACTTCCCGCCCGCCTCATGCTGGATTGGTTTGCTGCAGGACTTTTCCTCATCCATGGCAAGTCTGCCGATGCGAAAGCTGTGCTGGTAGCCCATCTGGATTTTTTCAAAAATCTGAGAACCGATATTTCTAAAAGAAAAATGCTGGCAGAAAAGTTAAGAGTATTTCGGGTTCACGGTGTTTACCGAAATCTGCTCCCTGTTCAATACTTTCTTCTTGGCAGAAAGAGGTTTGGCGATCTTAAATAAATGTTAGAAATCCCAGATTGTGCTACGCTTCCTTAGGTGGGAGCGCATATTCATTACAAATGCCAATGAAAGATAGATGATTATCGGTGATCCGAAGGTTAAAAAAGAGGCATAAATGAAGAACAATCGGATGGAAGAGGTGGCCAAACCAATCTTTTCGCCCAAGGCAGTGCAAACCCCAAAGGCATGTTTTTCAAAAAAATGTTGAAGTCGATCTATTAATCCAGCCATAATTATTTCTTTTTTCGCTAACTACTTCTGTTTACCTGAGTTAAAGCCTGTTCATCGACAAAAATTCAACTCTGCAAAGATAAGCTTCAGATAGGGCATTATAACTCGAATTAGTGTAATATTTTTAGCTATAATTGCAAAAAAAACGGGTTTAAAGCTAACTTTGCACCTCGTTTCGGAAACCATAAAATCTATATCCATGAGAAAATTATTTTACGCTATGCTGATCATTGGATCGCTCACTTTCTCGAGCTGCACACTTCCTCAGATGATCAAAGCTGCCAAAGAACAAAAACTAGAAGTTAAGCCTAACCCGCTTGAAGTTCACAAAGACACTGTTAATCTGGACTTGTCTGGAAATCTTCCTGTTAAGATGTTAAAGAAAGGTACGGTCTATACTCTCAATACTTTTTATAAGTATGGTGAGAATGAACTTGCTCTTGATCCAGTTATTTTAAAAGCTGAAGACTATCCGAGCAGCAGCACTCAGGAAACAAAAGTTTCTAAAGCATTCTCTTTTCCATACAAAGATGCTTATAAGGTTGGAACCGTAGAAGTTCAAGGTGTTGCATCCAAAGGAACCAAGTCAAAGACTACTCCTCGCATGCCGCTTGCTACAGGTATCATCACCACCTCAAAATTGGTTCAGAACTCATATTTTGCGGCTTTCGCAGCTCATTCATACAATAATCAGGAAGAACTTATTCCAGTTGTTATTCCTGATTTCATCTTCGAAAGAGGAAAATCAGCATTGAGAACCTCAGAAACCAAAGCTGAAAAAGGAAAACAATTAGATGCATTTATCGCCTCTAAGAACGTAACCCGCACAGTAACCATCACAGGTACTCACTCACCAGAAGGTGCGGAGCGTGTAAATACCAAACTTTCTGAAGAACGTGCCAAAGCAATTGAAAAATACTACCGCGCTCAGATGAAGAAGTATGACTATCAGGGCATGGCCGATGAGATCAAATTCATCCTTAAGCCGATTGTTGATGATTGGTCAGAATTCAAAACTGCTCTTGCTGCTTACGAAGGCATCACTGCCGATGAAAAATCCGCTTACCTAGATATCATCAATGCAGGTGGTTCTTTTGAAGTTCAGGAAAAAGAAATGAAGAAATTAAAGACTTATAACAAAGTATTTAAAAACGTATATCCAGGCTTGCGTGCTGCTAAGACTGAAATCCTCACCATCAAAGACAAAAAGACTGATGCTGAGATCTCTGTGCTGGCAAAACAAATCACTAAAGGAGAAGTTAAAGCCGACACGCTTAGCTTTGACGAATTAATGTATGCCGCTACCCTTACTCCTTCATTAGAAGAAAAAGCTACGATCTACGAAGCTGCTACTAAGAAAGGAACAAACTGGACTGCTCATAACAACTTAGGCGCTGCATACCTTCAAATGGCTATTGAGAATCCTTCACAGGCTTCAGCTTTAGCTACTAAAGCTGCTGCTCAGTTGGATATCGCTGCCAAAATCCAGGAGACTCCTGAAGTGAATGCAAACCTTGCTTCTATTGCACTTTGGAAAGGCAACCCATATAAAGCATATAGCTTGGCTTCAAAAGCACTTCGTGGTGCAAACAACGAAGTAACCCGTGGTGTTAACGGAGTTAAAGGAGCATCTGAAATCTATATGGCTAACTACAGTTCAGCTGTAAGTTCCACTTCTTCAGCAACTGATACCCATGTAAACCTCTTCAATAAAGGTTTAGCTCAATTGCTTAACAAAGATTTCAGCAACGCATCTTCATCTTTTGCAGAAGCTTCTCGTAAAAACAGCAATTTTGCTCTGGCATATTATGGCGCTGCAGTAGCCGCTGCCCGTGCAGGAAATGGCGATGCAGTAGTTACCAATTTGTCTAGCGCGGTTAAAATTGATGCTTCTTTAAAGGACAAAGCATTAACTGACCTCGAATTCTCTAAATTCACTGCTACTGAATCATTCAGAAATGCATTGAAATAATAAGCTTTCCCATAACGATAGACCCCGGTCCGAAAGGCCGGGGTTTTTTATTGCCTTTACCAATAGTAATTGGGAAAAAATCAGACTAACATTTTAACCTGTAATTTCAGATACCTATTTTTACAGGCTTTCCAAACAAACGGCAGCTATGAGAGAAATTCAATTCAGAGAGGCGCTTCGTGAAGCGATGAACGAAGAAATGAGATTAGATCCTAAGGTTCTCCTCATGGGCGAAGAAGTGGCGGAGTATAACGGGGCATACAAAGTAAGTCAGGGTATGTTGGACGAATTCGGACCCGACCGTGTTATCGACACTCCCATCGCAGAGCTTGGATTTGGTGGTGTTGCTGTTGGTGCAGCCATGAACGGGCTTAGGCCAATCGTTGAATTCATGACTTTCAACTTCTCGTTGGTTGCCATCGATCAGGTTATAAATGCCGCAGCTAAAATGTACTCCATGTCTGGAGGCCAGTTTAACATTCCCATAGTATTTCGTGGCCCTACTGGAAATGCGGGGCAATTAGGTGCTCAGCACTCTCAGAATTTTGAAAACTGGTTTGCCAATACTCCTGGCTTAAAGGTAGTGGTGCCCTATACTCCTTACGATGCAAAAGGCCTTCTAAAGACTGCAATACGCGATAATGACCCCGTCATTTTCATGGAATCAGAAATGATGTATGGTGATAAAGGCGAAGTACCTATTGAAGAATATTTAATTCCGATTGGTGTTGCTGATATCAAGAGAAGCGGCACGGATGTAACCATCGTTTCTTTTGGAAAAATTATGAAGGTGGCCCTGGCTGCCGCACAGGAATTGGAGAAGGAAGGAATTTCAGCAGAAGTAATTGATCTTCGCTCAGTACGTCCGATTGATTATGCTACGGTCGTTGAATCCGTTAAGAAAACAAACCGATTGGTTATTGTTGAAGAGGCATGGCCACTATCTTCTATAGCTACCGAGATTACCTATCATATTCAGAAACATGCGTTTGATTACCTCGATGCACCGATCTACAGAATAAACAGCATGGATGTTCCTCTACCATATGCTCCTACACTGATTGAAGTTATTCTTCCTAATGTAGCGAAGACCGTTAAAGCAGTGAAAGCTGTACTTTACAGAGACTAAAGACAATCAAAAGAGAGATGCTTAAATGCCAGAAGGAATTCTGTCATTTTTATTTAATGGAAATCCTATTAGCAACCTTCGTGATCATCACATCTAAGTTGAAGGTAAAATTTCTCCACTACATTCACCAAACCCAATGCGCACTCCGTCTCGTTCAGCATGACCTTTCATAATTACGGTGTCGCCATCTTCCAGGAATGTACGATGTGAACCATCCTGCATAGTAAGCGGTCGTTGACCATTCCAGGAAATCTCTAACAGAGAACCATACGATCCTGGCGATGGTCCACTGATCGTTCCTGACGCATACAAATCACCCACTTGGACATTGCAACCGTTAACCGTATGATGTGCCAGTTGCTGATTGATGTTCCAATACATGTATTTGAAATTGGTTCTGCTTACGGTTGTAGGAACCGACAATCCCGATTGAATAAACACCTGCAGCGTCAAATCAAAATTCTTTTTTCCTTCCACCAACAAATAAGGAAGCACTTGTGGAAAGTGCTCAGGACCTTTCACACGGAATGGTTCTAACGCATCCAATGTTACAATCCATGGTGACATCGTTGATCCAAAATTCTTTCCTAATAAAGGTCCCAAAGGAACAGACTCCCACTGTTGAATATCACGCGCAGACCAATCGTTAAAAAGTACCAATCCGAAAATATGATCTTCGGCATCCTTCGCAGATATGCGTGATCCTAGTAATGTATTGGAGCATGTTATGAAGGCAACCTCTAACTCAAAATCCAATTTTTGCGTAGGGCAAAATACCGGTAATTCAGAATCTGCCGGTTTGATCTGGGCTTTTGGTCTGTGTATAGGTGTACCTGAAACAACAATAGAAGAAGCGCGACCGTGATATCCCACTGGTAAATGTTTCCAGCTTGGCAACAACGTATTTTTAGGTTCGCGAAACATAGATCCAACATTCGTTGCATGCTCTTCACTACTATAAAAATCGGTATAGTTAGAAATTCTTACTGGTAATTGCATCTGGACTTCATTCCTATGCACCAGCGCCATTTCGCGCGCTACAAAGTTAGATTTTAGTTCATCATGATCATGACGCAACAATTCAGAAATCCTTTGTCTTACTTCACCACCTTTTTTTCTGCCAAGAGCCAAGAAACCGTTCAATTCGTTTTGATTGAAAATTCCATAAGGCAATCCAAGGCCATCTAAAAAACCATTTTCGTGCAGATACACTAAATCAAGAACATGATTACCGATGGCCACACCTGCAACAGGATGCAGGTAATTGGTTTTGAAAATTCCAAAAGGCAAGTTTTGGATGGGGAAATCAGAGTCTTTTGGTACATCCACCCAACTTTTTAGTTTGGTATCATTCGCATTTACCATACAACTCAAAAATAGTGCTTATTTTTCTCGCTAAATGAAAAACCTACCAAGTTTACCGAAAGAGTTTGAGGAGAGAATGCGCACTGAACTCGGATCGGGGTTCAATGACTTTCTGGAAAGTCTTCAAAAAAAATCACCTGTTAGCATTCGGTTAAATCCTGCTAAGCCATCAACACCACAAGGAGAAATCATCTCCTGGACGAAGCACGGAAGATATTTAACTGAGCGACCTGTTTTCACACTTGATCCAGCGCTGCATGCTGGTGCGTATTATGTGCAAGAGGCAAGTTCGATGTTGTTGGAGCAAGCACTTATACAATCTACCGATTTAAGCAAAGCTTTGCGTGTTCTGGATTTATGTGCAGCTCCGGGAGGAAAATCAACGCACCTCTTAAGTTTAATCAACTCAAACTCGCTGCTGGTTTCTAATGAAGTCATAAGGTCACGATCTGCTATTCTTTCGGAGAACATTCAGAAATGGGGACATGCTAATGTCGTTGTATCGTGCAACGACCCCGAAGACTTCCAAAGGTTGGAAGGATTCTTTGATGTAATGGTGATCGATGCTCCTTGCTCAGGCGAAGGATTATTCCGAAAAGATCCTGGTGCCATGGCAGAATGGTCGACCGACAACGTACAACTCTGCTCACAACGTCAGCGAAGAATTCTGAGTGATGTACTCCCCGCTTTGAAAGAAGGCGGCATCCTTATTTATAGCACCTGCACATTCAACGAACAAGAGAACGAAAATAATCTGACCTGGCTGGCCCAGGAAGATGCGTTTACTTTCCTCCCACTTTCATTACCTCCATCGTGTGGAGTAGAAACAATTCAGAAAGGAAACGCGGTGGGTTACCGATGCTATCCTCATCTGGTGAAAGGTGAAGGTTTTTTTATTTCAGTGATGCAGAAAAAAACAAGCACAAAACAAGCACGCATTAAATCGAAGAGCAGGTTTTCATTTGCTTCGAAAAAGATAAGTGAACAATTACAAGAATGGATTCATCCAACCGATCAGTTTGATTTTATTCTACAAGACAATCTATTAATCACGCTACCTATTGCCTTGAAGGAAGAAATTGAATTTCTGCAAGGTCAATTACATATTGTGACCAAGGGAACAGCGATGGCAGAGGTAAAGCATGATAAGTTTATTCCAGAACATGCGTTTGCTCTTTCTATTCATCTTCGCGAGGAACATTTTCAACAGGTTGATCTCAGCCTGGATCAGGCACTTCAATTCCTAAGGAAGGAAGCGTTTATGTTGGATGATAACAGAAAAGGATTTGCCTTGGTAAAATACCAGGAAAACTCCTTAGGTTGGGTGAATTTGCTGGGCAATCGATTAAACAATCTTTACCCTACAGCCTGGAGGATTAGAATGGGTAATTCATGATATAACCTCCATTTTTCATTCTTGATTCAATTAAAATTTAAGAGCCTCCATTCATTCCCTTTTCCTATTTTTGCCGTCTTAAGTTCACAAGTTTTATGGCACTTTCTACTAAATACAATCCTGCTGAAGTTGAAGATAAATGGTATCAATACTGGATGGACAAGGGCTTCTTTCATTCCGAGCCCAATTCCAATAAGGAACCATATTGCATTGTAATTCCTCCACCTAATGTTACGGGTGTGCTCCACATGGGGCACATGCTCAACAATACCATTCAGGATGTGCTGGTGCGCAAAGCTCGCATGGAAGGAAAAGAAGCCTGCTGGGTGCCCGGTACTGATCATGCTTCCATCGCAACCGAAGCTCGTGTAGTGGCCATGCTGCGCGAGAAAGGAATTAAGAAATCAGATCTTACCCGTGATGAGTTTTTGAAGTATGCGTGGGAGTGGAAAGAAAAATATGGAGGTATTATTCTGGAGCAATTAAAAAAGCTCGGTGCCTCATGTGATTGGAGCCGCACCAAGTTTACCATGGATCCTGATTATTATGAAGCTGTTCTTGATGTGTTCATCGACCTTCATAAAAAAGGATATATCTATCGCGGCAAACGCATGGTGAATTGGGACCCTGCCGGAAAAACTGCACTGTCGGATGATGAGGTTATTCATAAGGATGTGCAATCCAAATTGTACTATATCAAATACCCGTTAGTTGGAAGCAATGAATTCGTAACGATTGCCACCGTGCGCCCTGAAACCATCATGGCGGATAGTGCCATCTGCATCAATCCAAATGATGAACGTTTCAAACATCTCAAAGGGAAGAGTGTACAGATTCCATTGATCAATAAAGTTATACCAATCATCGAAGACGAGTATGTAACGATGGATTTTGGGACTGGATGTTTGAAAGTAACGCCTGCTCATGACATGAATGATTATGAGTTGGGTAAGAAACATAACCTAGAGATCATCGACATTCTGAATGAAGATGGAACGTTAAATGCCAACGCTCAAATTTACATGGGCGAAGATCGCTTCATTGCCCGAAATAAAATTGGTAAAGAACTTGAAGAAAAAGGCTTCTTAGCCAAGGTTGAAGAATATAAAAGTAATGTGGGGCATTCGGAACGTACGGATGCCGTCATTGAGCCACGACTCTCTCTGCAATGGTTCTTAAAGATGGATACCATCACCAAACCAGCGCTGGAAAATGTGATGAATGATACCATCAACTTAATTCCACCTAAGTTTAAAAACACATATAACCATTGGATGTCGAATGTGCGTGATTGGTGTATCTCGCGACAACTGTGGTGGGGTCATCGCATTCCGGCATGGTATGATGATCAGGGCAACTATGTTGTTGCCAAAACAGAAGAGGAAGCCATCGAATTATATAAGAAAAAACATCCAGGAACTAACATCACTTCCCTCAAACAGGAAATTGATGTGATGGATACCTGGTTTTCCAGTTGGCTCTGGCCAATGGCTGTCTTTGACACAACGATTTTTAAGGGTGATGGTAGCAACAAGGGTAATGCCGATTTAAACTATTACTATCCTACCAATGACTTAGTCACTGCGCCAGAAATTCTTTTCTTCTGGGTAGCACGTATGATCATTGCCGGATATGAGTATCGCGGTGAAATGCCTTTCAAAAATGTTTACCTCACGGGAATCGTCCGTGATAAACAAGGTAGAAAAATGTCGAAGTCATTGGGTAACTCACCCGATCCGCTTGACTTGATTGCGAAATATGGTGCTGATGGTGTCCGCACCGGAATGTTATTCAGTTCTCCTGCTGGTAATGATTTACCTTTTGATGAAAAACTTTGTGAGCAAGGAAGAAACTTTGCCAACAAAATCTGGAATGCATTCCGATTGATTAAAGGATGGGAAACCTATGAAGGTGAAGTTCCTGAAACCGATAAAGTTTCTATTGCCTGGTTTGAATCAAAACTCAATCAAAGCCTGATTGAACTTGAAGATCATTATGCCAAATTCAGAATTTCTGATGCGTTATTGGTGACGTACAAATTAATCTGGGATGACTTCTGCGCCTGGTATCTTGAAATGGTAAAGCCAGAATTTGGAAAACCCATTCACAAAGAAACGTTATCAAAGACCATCGGCTATTTCGAGAGTATTTTGAAAGTGTTGCATCCATTCATGCCTTTTATTACGGAAGAACTCTGGCATGAACTGCAAGAGCGTAATGCTAATGATTGTTTGATTGTAGCTGCATGGCCAATATCAAAACCTGCGAATGAAGATATCATTCAGGAAAGCGCTTATGCCTTTGAGATCATTGGTGAAATCCGGAATTTCAGAAACAGCAAAGGAATATCTCCTAAAGAATCATTGAAGTTGATGGTGAAGTCAGAAGAAGAAAATTTGATTCCCTCATTTTGGCCGATCATCAGTAAACTTTCCAACCTGAGTGATATTGCGTTTACCAATGAAAAAGTATCCAACGCATCAGGTTTTGTGATCAAGTCTACAGAGTTTTTCATTCCGCAAGAAGGAAAGATTGATGCTGCCAAAGAGCGTGAAACCATTTTGAAAGATTTGGAATATCAAAGAGGTTTTCTTCTGTCTGTGGATAAAAAACTATTTAACGAAAAATTTGTGAGCAGCGCACCCCCACAAGTAATTGAAATAGAACGCAAGAAGAAACAAGACGCTGAAACCAAGATCAAAGCTTACGAAGAAGCGTTGAAAAATTTCGCTGATTAAATAGGATGAGAATATTGAATGATTACACCCTTACGGCTAATAATAATTCAATATTCTTAAACTTCATTCCAAATTTACTGGCAACAGATTCATTGGTCAAACTGCCTTTGTAGGTATACACTCCTTTCATAAACCATTTGTGAGAGAAGATCATCTCTTCTACACCACCTTCTTCAGCTGCTCTTAAGATGGTTGGAGTGAAAATATTGCTCAATGCAGTGGTGGCCGTGTTAGCAACTCGCGATGCAACGTTAGGAACACAATAATGAATCACATCATACTTGCGAAATACCGGCCTGTTCAGGCTGGTTATTTCAGAGGTAGCAATGCACCCACCTTGATCAATACTAAGATCTATGATCAAGGAGTCCTGCTTCATTTTACTCACCATGTCTTCCGAAACCACATGCCTTACTTTTCCTTTTTCGGCACGCAGCGCACCTATTACTACATCCGCATTTTCAAGACTTTGTCCAAGAGTAATAGTATCAATAGTAGAAGTATAAAACTGATGCCCTAAGGTGTGCTTGATCCTTCTGAGTTTGTAAAGATGGTTGTCAAAAACTTGTATTTCGGCTCCCAAGCTTAGAGCCGCACGAGCCGCGTATTCAGCCACGGTTCCCGCTCCGATAATTACCACTTTGGTAGGAGGCACTCCCGTTATTCCTCCTAAGATGATCCCCTTTCCTTTGTTGACTGTGCTTAAATATTCTGCCGCGATAAGCATGACTGTGCTACCAGCAATTTCACTCATCGCCCTAACGATGGGCATGCCGCCCACTTTATCTTCGATGAACTCGTAGGCTAATGCGGTAACTTTCTTTTTCAGCAACGCATTCACACATTCCTGCTTCAAATTACCCATTTGAAGGGCTGATATTAAAGTCTGGCCAGGTTTGAAATATTCAATCTCTTCTAATGTTGGCGGTTCAATTTTAAGAATAAAATCTGCTTTATATACCTCCGACACAGAATAAACAATTTTTGCCCCTGCATCGCTGTATTGCTTATCCGAAAATTTTGATCCTTCACCTGCCATGGTCTCCACCCATACCTCATGCCCGTTGTTCACCAGAAGTGCCACCGCATCGGGTGTTAAGCTTATACGATTTTCTTGTAAAGAAATTTCTCTTGGAAGGCCTATAAAAAAGGAATGTCTATTTTTTTTCACTTTTAACATTTCCTCTTGCGGATAAAGGCTTGATTTAGCCAATGCTTCAAATCCGCTTTTTTTCTTTTCACTCATGTCTGCGATAATAAATTTTCCTTGTCATTGAATCATGAAGTTGAATATGTACTTCAAAGTATCTATCCGGTAACAACCTCTCCAGTTTTTCGGGCCATTCAATTAAACATAAGCTTCCTGAGCTCAAGTACTCTTCCAATCCAATATCAAAAGCTTCTAATTCATTTTTTAAACGATACAAATCGAAATGGTAGATGACCTTGCCACCGATCATGCCATATTGATTGACAATTGAAAACGTAGGACTAGCCACAGTTCCTTCAACACCCACCTGATCTACAATCTGCTTCACCAATGTGGTTTTACCAGCACCCATTTCACCATTCAGTAGCCAAACATCGAGACCTTCGCTTTGCTTAACCAATTCAGCTGCTGCCTTTGGTAAATCAGCAAGTTGCAGAGGGCCTGTGCCTACCAACTTGAACTCATCAGGCATTTTTCGAAGTTAATAAAATAAAGGGAATGATCATCTCTTCCAGGCTTACTCCACCATGCTGAAAAGTATCTTTATACATGTTCACATAGTGATTATAGTTATTTGGATAGGCAAAAAACTGATCTTCTATTGCAAATACATAGGAAGTAGAAACATTCGTTTTAGGAAGAAAGAAGCGCTCCGGCTTCAAAGCCTCCATCACTTTGGCACCCTCATAGCCCAGATTTTTTCCTTGCTTATAGCGTAAGTTGCTATTTACAGCACGATCACCTATTATTTTGAAGGGTCGTTTCACACGGATAGTTCCGTGATCGGTGGTGATGATCACTTTTGATTTTTTGTCCGCTATTTTTTTAAGAATATCAAATAATGGCGAATGCATAAACCACGACTTGGTGATTGAGCGATAAGCCGATTCATCAGGAGCCAACTCCCGCACCATAGCCATGTCCGTTCTTGCATGCGAAAGCATATCCACAAAATTATATACAATCACATTCAGATCGTTGTGGAACAAATTATTGATTGAATCTGAAAGGTCACGACCTTCCACCAATTTCTTAATCTTATTATAAGAAAAGCGGATAGGCAGGTTATTTTTCTTAATCTGCTTGGCCAAAAACTCATCTTCAAAATTATTCTTCGATTCGTCTTCATCTTCGCCCACCCATAATTCCGGATGCACCTTGGCCATTTCAGAGGGGAGCATACCTGAAAAAATAGCATTGCGCGCGTACGCAGTAGTAGTAGGCAATATGGAATAATAAGTCTCCTCTTTATCTACATTAAAATATTCTGAAAGCACTGGTTCAATCACTTTCCATTGATCGTATCTCAGGTTATCAATCAAAATAAAAAAAGTTGATTCTCCTGCCTTCAATTCAGGAAACACTTTCTTCTTCATGATCTGATGCGACAGAAGTGGTTTATCTATATTTGGATTATTCAGCCAACCCTCATAATGGCGTTTTATGAATTTGCAGAAATTTGAATTAGCCTCTACCTTTTGCATCTCCAATACTTCGGCCATATCCTTGTTATCTGCACCTTCCATTTGAAGTTCCCAGAACACCAGCTTTTTATAAATATCAGACCACTGTTCATGATTCATATCATCCATGAAGGCCATGCTGATCTTTCTGAAATCCTGCTGATAGTTAGTGTTGGTCTTTTCGATCACCAACCTTTTGTTGTCCAATATTTTCTTGATGGCCAACAGAATCTGGCTTGGGTTAATGGGCTTGATCAGGTAGTCATCAATCTTAGCGCCAATAGCTTCCTCCATAATTTGTTCTTCCTCATTCTTGGTGATCATCACCACGGGTAAATTGGGCTTATTATTTTTAATGAGGGCAAGCGCCTCCAGACCCGACATTCCTGGCATGTGCTCGTCAAGAAACACCACATCAAAATGTTTGGCTTCACTTAATTCTACGGCATCGGAACCATTGTTTACAGGAGTAATATCGTATCCGCGTTGTGTGAGAAACAAAATATGGGGCTTCAACAAATCAATCTCATCATCAGCCCACAAAATGCTATATCTTTGCATGGAAATCGTTTAGAAAAATCTGTCAAAGTTACATCATAAACCTCAATCTTATCCCTTCGATTGAACAAAAAGAAAATCATTAACGACCCCGTGTATGGATTCATATCTATTCAGAATGAACTGATCTATGATTTGATTCAACACCCCTACTTTCAACGACTTCGGCACATAAAACAATTAGGCCTAAGCAACCTCGTTTATCCTGGGGCTCAGCACACCCGGTTTCATCATGCATTAGGAGCTTTGCATTTAATGAATCGCGTGATCGACAATCTTCGCCTGAAAGGAATAGAAATCAGTGATCAGGAGGCTCAAGCTGCTCTTATAGCTATTCTTCTTCACGACATTGGTCACGGGCCACTTTCTCATGCGCTGGAAGAAACGTTACTGCAAGAAGTACATCATGAGAGTCTTTCCTTTCTTTTCATGAAAACCTTGAATAAGCAATTTAATGGTGAATTAGACCTGACTATTAGTTTTTTCAGAAACACGTATCCCCGAAAGTTTTTTCATCAGCTTATCAGCAGTCAGCTTGATATTGATCGACTTGATTATCTTAAAAGGGATAGCTTTTTTACTGGTGTGCTGGAAGGAACTATTGGGGTTGATCGGATTATCTCCATGCTCTCGGTGCACCATGATGAATTGGTCGTGGAAGAAAAGGGCATTTACAGCATTGAAAGTTTTCTGCATTCACGAAGACTCATGTATTGGCAAGTGTATTTGCACAAGACCGCATTGAGTGCCGAACGCATGATTGTGAATATCATTCGAAGAGCCCAGTATCTGTTGCGAGCAGGTGAAGACCTGGTTGCCTCTCCGCCACTTAAGGATTTGTTAACTAACGCTTACACCATTGAGGATTTTAGTAATAAACCAGAACTATTAGATGCCTTTGGCCAGATGGATGACCATGACATATGGGGAGCGATGAAGTTTTGGAGAAATCATCCTGATGCCATTCTCTCCGGATTGTGTAATCGCCTAATGATTCGCGAATTGTTTCAGATCACATTAACGACCGATCCCATTCGTAAGAGCATGGTTGAAAAAGTACGACAGGAGATTCATCAAGTCTATGGAATTCTAAGGAACGAAACCAATTATCTTTATTCATTGGGTACCGTTAGTAACGAAGCCTATGTATCTGGAGGAAAATCCATCAACATTCTTACCAAGCAAGGAGAAGTAATTGATATCGCACATGCTTCAGATCTTCCCAGCATCAAGGCGATCAGCAAAATCGTTGAAAAAAACTATTTATGCTGGCCCAAAAATGTATCTTTGTAGATGGCACTTTCTCAATAATTGAACTGAAATTAATCATGCTCCCATTCAATCACTCATTCAACCATTATGGAGTTTAGCATCTCGCAAATTGCCGCCATGCTGGGTGGAAAAATTACTGGAGATGGATCTGAAAAGATCGGTATGCTTGCAAAAATACAAGATGCTAAAAAAGGACATATTGCTTTTCTATCAAACCCTAAGTATGAACAGTTCATTTACACGACTAATGCCAGTGCTGTTATCGTGAAAAAAGATTTTCAAGCAAAAAAAAATATTTCCTGTACGCTCATTCTGGTGGATGACCCATACTCCAGTTTCACCACACTGTTGGAACATTATCATAGATTGATTTCATTTCAGAAGACCGGTATTGAGCAACCATCATTTATTGGCGATAACTCCATAACGGGATCTGGTATTTACAGAGGTGCTTTCTCATACATTGGCAGTAATGTTAAGATTGGTGATAATGTAAAAATATACCCCCTGGTATTCATTGGCGACAATACAACGATTGGTGACAATACAATCCTGCATCCCAACGTAAAATTATATGCAGGAACTCAGGTGGGAGCAAATTGCGTCATTCATGCAGGCACTGTTGTTGGAAGTGATGGGTTTGGATTTGCTCCTCAAGAAGACGGAACCTATAAGACCATTCCTCAATTAGGTAATGTATTGATTGAAGACAACGTAACCATTGGTGCGAATACAACCATTGATTGTGCTACTTTGTTTGGTGATGCTACCATCATTCGCAAAGGTGTGAAAATGGATAATCTGATTCAGATTGCTCACAATGTTGAAATAGGAAAAAATACCGTTATCGCGGCTCAAACAGGTATATCGGGGTCAACTAAAATTGGCGAGAATTGCGTAATAGCAGGACAAGTTGGTATTGCCGGGCATCTTGTTATCGCAAATAAAACTAGCGTTGGTGCACAAGCTGGAATTGGAAAATCATTTACAGAAGAAGGACAGCGGCTATTCGGCTCCCCTGTTATCGATGTGAAGGCTTTCTTCCGGTCCTATGCCGTATTTAAACAATTGCCAGATATCAACTATCGGTTGAGACAGCTAGAGAAAAAGATTAGGGGTGCAACTACTTCAACACCAGACACCGCCAGTAACGGATCTGACACCTAAAGATCACATCATAAGGAGTCTAAAGCCGGTAAAATAGGCCCTTTTCAGGCAATCGTAGACTTTTTTGATAATCCCCATAATCAGGGTTAAATTTGCACACTTTTTTAATATGAGCTTAAACCACAAGCAGCAGACGATAAAAAAATCGGTAACGCTTTCCGGAGTGGGACTCCACACAGGCGTGCAAACAAACATGACTTTCCTTCCGGCAAAGCCTAATCATGGAATTAAATTTCAGAGGATTGACTTGCCAGGGTCTCCCATTATCGATGCAGACTGTGATCGTGTGGTTGATGTATCTCGCGGAACAACTATTGAGCAGAGTGGAGCCCGGGTAAGTACTATTGAACATACCCTTGCAGCATGCGTTGGTTTGGAAATTGACAATGTGTTGATTCAACTGGATGGCCCTGAAGCTCCTATTATGGATGGAAGTTCAATCCAATTTGTAAACGTATTGAAAGAAGCCGAGACCGAAGAACAAAATGCGTTGCGCGATTTCTTTGAAGTTCAGGATAGCATTTTTTATCGTGAGGCTGCACGTAATGTAGAGATCGCTGCCTTACCACTAGATGATTATCGTGTAACTGTGATGATCGACTACAACTCCCCTGTTTTAGGTAGTCAGCACGCATCCATAACCAATATCCGTCAGTTTGAAAAAGAAATTGCTTCATGCCGTACCTTTTGTTTTTTGCATGAGCTTGAAATGCTTTACAAAAACAATCTGATAAAAGGTGGGGATTTAAATAATGCCATTGTTATTGTCGATCGTGTAGTAGAAGCACACGAACTAGACAGTATTGCCAAAATGCTTGGCAAGCCTAAAGTAGAAGTAAAAAAAGAAGGCATTCTTAATAATATTGAGCTGCGCTATAACAATGAGCCGGCACGTCATAAACTATTGGATGTGGTGGGTGATTTGTCACTTGCCGGCCGTCCTCTAAAAGCCCAGATTTTAGCGGCAAGACCTGGACACGCAGCCAATGTTGCCTTTGCTAAAAAATTGAAAAAAGCGATGGCCGATGCCGATAAAAAAGGTGTGCCTCGCTACAATCCAAGTTTACCTCCGGTAATGGACATTAACCACATCGTTAATACCCTTCCTCATCGCTACCCGTTCTTGTTGGTTGATAAAGTTATTTACCTCGATCAGGAGACCGTCTGTGGAATTAAAAATGTGACCATGAACGAGCCTTTCTTTCAAGGTCATTTTCCGGGCAACCCTGTAATGCCTGGTGTATTGCAAGTAGAAGCAATGACACAGGTAGGCGGTATTTTGGTGCTTAACACAGTACCTGATCCGGAAAATTACTGGACTTACTTCCTAGGCATTGACGAATGTAGATTTAGAAAAATGGTTTTGCCAGGCGATACACTCGTAATTCAATGTGACCTTTTGGCACCAATAAAAAGAGGCATCGCCAAAATGAGAGGTCGTGCCTACGTGGGCAATACGCTAGTATGTGAAGGCACTATGACAGCAAGTATAGTACGAAAAGATTCATGATTTATTCTCCTTTAGCCAACGTTCACCCAGAGGCGAAAATTGGCAACAATGTTATCATAGAACCGTTCGCAACCATCAAATCAAATGTGGTGATTGGCGACAATAGTTGGATTGGCCCGAATGCAGTAATTTGGGAAGGTGCACGACTTGGTAAAAATGTGAAAGTATTTCCAGGGGCATCCATTTCAGCCGTTCCTCAGGATTTGAAGTTTGCCGGTGAGGATACCGAAACATTTATTGGCGACAACACGGTTATCCGCGAATTTGTCACTATAAGCAAAGGCACCTCAGATAAGTTTAAGACAATTGTGGGTAACAACTGCCTGCTTATGGCCTACGTACATATTGCACATGATTGCACGGTGGGCAATAATTGTATAATTGCCAACACCGTTCAGGTTGCCGGGCATGTAACCATTGAGGATTGGGCGATTATTGGTGGAGCAAGTGCATTGCACCAATTCGTAAAAGTAGGAGCGCACGTTATGATCTCTGGTGGTTCATTGGTTAGAAAAGATGTTCCACCCTTTACCAAAGCGGCCCGCGAACCACTTACCTACGCAGGAGTAAATACCGTAGGATTACGAAGAAGAGGATTCTCTACCGAAAAAATCAGTGAGATACAGGAAGTATACCGCTATATCTTTCTGAAAGGTCTCAACAATTCAAAAGCGATTGATCTAGTAGAGACGGAATTATCTTATAGCGTAGAGCGTGACTATATCATTTCCTTCATCCGCACCAGCGAGCGTGGTGTAATGAAGGGTTTTACAACCAACTCTGCTTCGGTTGAATGAGGTTAATCGCAAAAAATCTAAGCAAACGATTTAATCGCGAATGGATTTTTAAGGACCTCAATTACCAGTTCAACACTCCAGGCACCTATGCTATTGTAGGACCTAACGGTTCAGGTAAATCTACTCTATTGCAAGTGCTATGGGGGCAAATGGTGCCCAGCGTGGGATCCGTTTCGTTCGAAATAAATGGGCTGAAAATTGCCCAATCTGACCTCTTCAAGCACGTGGCCATCGCCACACCATACATGGATCTGATTGACGAATTCACACTGAACGAAATGGTGAAATTCCACTTTTCATTTAAGGAAATACGAGATCATAAATCTTTGGAAGAGGTGATCGAGTTATTAGAATTAAATCATGCCCGTGATAAAGTAATTGCCAACTTTTCGTCAGGCATGCGACAGCGATTAAAGTTGGGCCTAGCCTTTTATTCACAATGCAGCGCGCTATTCCTCGATGAACCTACCACTAATCTGGATCGTAAATCAATGGATTGGTATAGTAGGCATCTGGAACAAGTTTCAGATAAAAAACTGGTTTTCATTGCCTCCAATCAAGATCACGAATATCCGCCCCATGCTCATGAAATTGATATTCTAGCTTACAAAAAAGGTTACTGATGCTCGAAGTATATCATTAAAACAGAAATTTTTGAGAATAGTTGGAGGTCCATTTTTTTTGCAATTCCAATTTGATTAAGTTTAAATTGTTAAACCATTACATGATGAAAGCATTTAGAATTCTCTCACTTCTTGGCTTGGTTGCCACTTTGCTCACCTACTCTAGTTGTGGTGGTGATGATCCAGCTTCAGAGTCTGTATCTGATGTGCAACTTGGAAAGCTTTCAAAAACGTGGAAAATAAACACTGTTACTCTTGACGGAATAGACAAAAAAGCTGATTATCCATCCTTTCAACTGGTTATATCTGGCACAAAAGGAAATACTTCTTTCGGCTATAGCACTTCAGGAAGACCCCTATTGAGCCCATGGAAATCAAGTGGTAGTTGGGAATTTGGAGCTGCTCCTGAAACTCAGGTAATTCGTGATAAGTCAACGGCCGATGAATTGGCCATGACTTATGCTGTAACAGAAACAACACTTTCAATCACTTTCACCTTTAATGGTGCTGGGTATTCCCGCACAGGCGTAGTAAAGGGTCAGTGGGTGTTTACCTTTAAACTTTGATTAGAAAACTACTAACTAATAGAAAACCCTACCATAAGCAGGGTTTTCTATTTTAATATAACAATCGTTATTCCAGCACCTCCACGCTCCACATGCTCATCTGCCAGTGAAACAATCTGTTTTACTTTCTTCAAATGATCTCTCACGACTTTTCTCAACACTCCTTCGCCTTTGCCATGCAAAATTTTCAGTTGAGATTGTCCAAGCAAGATCGCATCATCAATAAATTGATCTAAAACAGATATCACTTCCTCCACACGTTTGCCACGAATATCCAACGTGCTGTTGAAATATGACTGTTTTCGCATGACATCAACCCCCATAGATCTTGCACGGGTGGTTAAAGGATTTACTTCAACCAAATCACTACGAATTAATCTTTTTGTTTTTACTGTTGACCGTAAGTCACCGAATTGCACGATCGCAGCATCATTTTTAATGGAAAGCACAGTACCAGTAACTTCCTGTCCAACCAAACGCACCTTATCTCCTTCAATAATATTTTCCTTCTTGCGCTCAACTTCCCTAGAGGGTGTTTGCACTTTTGACACCAAAGTCTGTAATCCTTCTCTTACTTTTTTAGTCTCCTTTTTCTCAGCTTTATTTTCGCGAATGTGTCTTATCGTTTTCTCTATTTCCCGGTTTGTTTCCCTAAGTAATAAAGAAGCTTCATCCTTCGCCTTATTGATGATTTCCTTTTTCTTTCCTTCTAACTCGCTTGACAAAGATTGGTAGTGAGTCAATGTTTCCTGCAACTTCCTTTCTCTCTGCTCAATCTCGCGCTTTCGCTTGTCCAACATTTGCTTTTCTTCCGCTACTGATTTCATTAGGGTTTCCAAACCAGTCAGTTCCGTTCCGATAATTTTTTCAGCACGCTGAAGTGTTAGCAAAGGCAGACCTGTTTTACGGGCAATCTCCAAAGCAAATGAACTTCCTGGCTTTCCAATCTCAAGCTTAAACAACGGCTCTAACTTCTTTGAATCAAATTGCATCGCGCCATTTTTTATACCCGAATGATTGCTGGCAAATAATTTCAAATTGTAATAATGCGTAGTAGCAATGCCCCAAACTTTTCTTTGAGTCAGATCGGTCAATATAGATTCAGAAATTCCGCCACCAAAATTTGGATCGGTTCCAGACCCCAACTCATCCATGAGCACCAGGGTTTTATGATCTGAATGTTGAATAAAAAAACTCATGTTCTTCAAATGAGAACTGTAAGTACTTAAGTCATTTTCGATGGATTGCTGATCCCCAATATCAAGGAATATACTCTTAAAAATTCCTACTGTTGACTTATCATGCAACGATGGCAGCAAACCACATTGCACCATGTATTGGATCAAGCCTACTGTTTTAAGACAAACTGATTTTCCTCCTGCGTTTGGTCCTGATATCAAGAGAAAAGGAATCTCAAAGGTTAAATCAATAGTAAGTGGAACAACTTCCCGCTTTCCCTTTAAACTCAAATAAAGAAGCGGATGCCTTGCATGAAGCCAGTTAAGATCTGGACGATCTTTCAAATGAGGCATTTCTGCTTGGATGTCTATGGAAAACTTTGCCTTCGCCAGCGTGAAATCGATAACTCCCAAAAAATGAAATGAAGGGTACAGTTCATGGAGATGTATCCTTACCAAGGATGTCAACTCTTTGAGAATCTTTATCACTTCTCTCCTTTCAGCATGTTGCAAATCACGTATTTCATTATTCGCCTCCAACACCTCAGCCGGCTCCAGATAAATGGTTTGGCCGGTTGCCGATTCGTCCACCACAAAACCTTTGATTTTTCTCTTGTGTTCGGCAAGTACCGGAATCACAAGGCGACCATTACGAATGGCTGCTGAAACTCCTTCAGGAACCCAACCTTGGTCAGCAGCATGTCGAAAAAGCTGATCCATCAGGCGCTTCACTCTGAGCTGCTCGGTATGTAAACTCTTTCTAATTTTTGCTAGTTCAACACTGGCACTATCGCGCACCTGGCCATGATCATCAAACTTTGCTTGAAGGTTTTTGATCAGGCCACCAAGTTCAGGTATTACTGAAGATATTTTAAAAATCTCCAGATATACTTCCTGATGCTGCTTAAAAAAATGTTTACAGTCGGCTATAATTTGTAACGACTTTATTATTTGATGAAAGGCTTCCTCTTCGAGGTAGCTGCCTTCGATCGCAGCTCTTTTGAAATGTTCTTCCGGACTACTATGAAGCGTTGAAGGAAATTCCTTTCCTGACTCAATTATAAGTTTGAATTCAAAATTTTGTCTTAATAATACGAACACATCATGGTAAACTGATGTGAATGTCATATCCGCTACCTGCTGAACTCCCAATGGACCCTGGCAATAGTTTGTAAGTTTCGATCGAATCTGATCGAAACCAAGTCGTTGCTCAATTTCTAAAGGAAAAGTCATCTTATCTGATTGGAAGGGCTGGCAAACCACCGGCCTTTTTTTCGCGAAGATTTAAGGAGTCAATCACAATTTCGTAGACTTTTTCAAGCTCCTTGGGGTGGTCAAAATAGTACTGATAAGTATTTAGCAAAGTAGAATCGTGAACACCATATTTTTTCAATACTGACTCTTCAAAAGGAGCAAAAAGCTTACTGGCCGAGTCGTAGGAAAGCGAATAATTGTTCAGCTTAGCTTCACCAAGATAAAACTGCATCATGATTTGCGTGAGTTGTTCCTGACTAAGGATGCCTTTACGTGGCTGATCCTTCTCGCAACTGAATAATAAACCGGCCACCAAAGAACATACTATCATTAAAGCGCATATTTTGTTAGACGGAGGCCACATGTTAATAAAGTAGGGTGCGAAATTAGTCATATTTCTTATTTTTGAGCCTGCTAAAAAAGTGTCAGAGTGAAAGAGTTGCTGAAAAAACTGCGCAAGTACGAAATACAGATCAGAAAGGCTATCAACAGCCAGATGCAGGGGGACTTCCGCTCGATCTTTAAAGGTACTGGCCTTGAGTTTGACGATGTGCGACCCTACCAGTATGGGGATGATGTTCGTACCATAGACTGGAACGTATCCGCCAAAGGGCATGGCACTTTTGTTAAAACATTTAAAGAGGAAAAAGAACAAACCCTTTATTTTATTCTGGATGTAAGTGCCTCCCAACACATTGGTACTCCGGGTAAAACCAAGTATGATATTTCCAGTGAGATTTGTGGTGTGCTGGCTCTTTCTGGTGCCAAAGAATCGAGCCAGGTTGGATTGATCTGTTATTCTGATGAGCGTGAAAAATTTATTAAACCCAAGAAAGGGATTGCACAGGCTTATGAGATTATCAGTAGCCTTTCAAAACTGAAACCAAAATCCGTCAAAACGAATTTAAACAAAGCTATTTCATTTGCCCTGGATTCGATCAGAAGGAGGAGCGTAATCATTATCATATCCGATTTTATTGATGAGGGTTACGATCATCGTTTGAAATCGCTTGCCCGCAAACATGATCTGGTAATGATTCAGGTTAGTGACAAAAGAGAAACGCAATTGCCTAAGCTCGGTATCATACCAGTCTATGATAATGAATCAAACAAAACAGTTTGGGTAAATACTGCCTTTGGTGGCTTCCGCGAAAAAATGACAACCCAACACACTGCCCGACAACAAGAACTTATCAAGTTCAGCCGCAAACACCAAATCAATTTTATCAGCATATCCACCGAAGAAGAATATGTTTCAAAACTTCTTAAGCTTTTTAAAGTCAGAAATAAATCCTTAAAAAGTGTTTAACCGCGTACTCATTTTACTTGTATTTATCTGTGGCTCGTTTATTTCGTTAGCTCAAGAAATAAGCATTCGTGGACGATTTAAATCAGATAGCGTAAAACTGGGTGAGCCCGTTGAGTACTACCTGATAGCAACATATCCCAGTCAATGGCAAGTGCTTCTCCCCGATTCAACCTTTTCATTTGCTCCATTTGATTTTCAGAAAAAAATTTACTTTCACACTAAAACAAAAAACAATCAAAGCACGGACAGCGTGCTATACATACTGAGTACGTATGAAATAGATAGCATACAAACTCTAAAAATTCCTGCATTCGTTGCGCTTCCAAATGATTGCACATCATACGAAAGCAATGTTGATACCGTTTTTTTTAAACGATTAGTGAGCCATGTGCCCGACTCGGTTTCAGCGGAACAACTACCTTTGAAAACCAATACCGCCTATAATGCAGTAAACTGGCTTTTCAATTACCCTGTGGCATCCATCATAGTTGGGGCTCTGGTCTTCATCTCAATTTTAGTTTGGATCATCTTTGGAAAGAAGATAAAACGACACTTTGTCCTTAAACGATTAACAAAAAATCATCTGGCTTTTGCTAGTGATTTCGATTTATCATTAGAAAATTTAAAAAGCAGATTCACTCCAGAATCAGCTGAAAGCTCTGTGCTCATTTGGAAAAAATATATGGAGGCCCTTGTAACAAGGCCCTATACAAAATCCACTACACGCGAGCTGAAAGAAATAGAAAATAACGAAACGTTGACAAGTGCTCTTAGAGTAATCGATCGATCGATCTATGGTCGTATCGAACCGGACACCTTAGATTCATTTTTGAATTTAAAAGAGTTCTCACAATCACAATTCAATAAAAAACTGGAGGAGTTGAAGCATGGATGAGATTTTGGACCCCTGGTATTCATTGAACTGGTTTTTTCCAGGTACCCTGAATTCATTTACTTGGGAAAATACACTGTACCTATATTTTCTATTTTTTATCCCGTTACTGTTCATTGGGCGCTGGGTTATTCGTTACTATGTTAATCAGAAACTTTCGGTAGCACTATTGAAAAGCGATTTGAAAAGTTCAACCATCACCTGGCTACGGTTAATTCCCGAATTGCTTATTTCTCTTGTCTTATGCCTTCTATTAACTTCACTGGCAAGGCCGCAACGTACCAATGAAAAAGTTGAGCAATGGACCGAGGGAATTGATATCATGCTTGCGATCGATATATCTCAATCCATGCAGATTGAAGATTTTGAACCCAACCGCCTTACTGCAGCTAAAGAAGTGGCCCGGGATTTTATTAAGGGAAGGTTACAAGATCGAATCGGGATAGTCGTGTTTTCAGGAGATGCTTTTTCATTAGCACCATTAACTACAGATTATAAACTTTTGAATTCATACCTGGATGACATCAGTTTTGAAATGATAGAATCGAGAGGCACAGCCATTGGATCAGCACTAGCCGTTGTTACAAACCGCATGAGGGAATCGAAGTCAAAATCTAAAGTTTGCATACTTTTGAGTGATGGGGATAATACCGCTGGAAATATCGATCCAATTACTTCAGCTGAATTGGCGGCTGCCTACGACATAAAAACCTATACCATCATTGTTGGTCAGGAAGGTATGGTGCCCTTTGGAAAAGATTATTTTGGTAGACCCAATATGGTTGAGAACACAATTGATGAAACTACCATGAGAAAGATTGCTGAAATAGGAGCCGGTGAATTCTTTAGAGTGACCGACAACGAAGCTCTTAAAAATGTGTTTAGCCGTATCGATCAATATGAAAAAGCGGAAATACAGGAAACCAGATTCAAAGACACATCTGATTATTATTTCATTTATCTGAAGTGGGCCATTTTGTTTTTCTTGATTTGGCTCATGCTGAAATCCAGTTTTCTTTCAAATGCACTACAGGACTAATTAAACTTGCCATCATCCCGCGAGAAAATTTCCCGCAGTCCAAATCAATCGGATGCCAAAAATCATCAGGAATATTCCTACCACCACATTAATAATTACCATTAAGCGATGGGTGATCAAGGTTCGAAGCTTATCGGCCAGATAGGCCTTCAATATATCCGTTGCTAATACGGTGCCCAATACGGTAGAAAAAAATATAATAAATTCAAATCCCTGTGTATAGCCAAAATCTAGTGATGCAATGCTGATGGCGCCAATCCAAAAGATTAATACCATTGGGCTCATTCCATTAATAATAAAACCCTTTATAAAATACCGATACGTTTTTTTTTCAGAGGACACATCAAGGGGAGCGGTCATTCTTCTTCTACTTTTAATAACAAGGTGATATATTCCAAACAAAATCAAAATGCCTCCTCCTGCATAAGCCAAATAAAACCTAAACTGAGGATCGTTGATGAATTGAACTAAGCCGAAATAACAGATGGCCACATACATAACATCGCTCAAGGAAACTCCCAAAGAAACAAGGACTCCATTGCGAAAACCTCTTTCAACACTCGTTTGAATTATCGTAAAGAAAACAGGACCTATTAAAAAGGCCAATACAACACCCAACTTCAGTCCATTGAATACGATCTCCATTCTAGGAAATGAATTTTATCCATTCCTCCAGCTGAGCGTTTTTCATCACCCGCGGAAATTTATTCTGCCCCCCTACTTTACCTTTGGATTCCATCCAATCATAAAATTTTTTAAGTGGCAATACATCAACAATTACATCGCGCAGGGCCGCGCTTCGCTCCACAGCGTAATCATCATTCAATGCTTTGAGATGATGATCAATACGATCCTTGAGTTTAGCTGGATCTACCTGATCATCGGTACCAATAAACCAGCGGTGGGCAAACAGAGTTTGATGTGGAATGCCGGCAACAGCAAATTCGGGAATGGTAATGTTCAGTTCGTTCGACACAAGCTCAATGGCTTTGTTCATGTTGTCCACGGAAAGATGTTCGCCACATAAACTTAGAAAGTGCTTGGTTCTGCCGGTGATAATAATTTCAGATTCTTCGATGGAAACAAACTTAATTACATCGCCAATAATATAGCGCCAGGCCCCTGAGCACGTGGAAAGTAATAAGGCATACTCTTTACCTTCCTCAACTTCGTCAATTAAAAAAGTTTCGGCATCGGGTTTTACTTCGCCTGATGGTGAAAAATTCTTTTCATCAAAGGGGATGAACTCATAGAAAATACCATTATTAAGAACAAGCCTCATCGTCTTGCGTTTGGGCAAAGCCTGATAAGCGATAAATCCTTCTGAAGCCAAGTATGTTTCAATGTAATAAATAGGACGACCAAGTAGCCTTTCAAACCCTTTGCGATAAGGGTCCATTGAAACACCTCCATGAACATAGATCAGCAGGTTTGGCCAAATCTCATGAATGTGATTCAATCTATGATATTCAATAATTTTTTCCAACAAAATTTGAATCCAAGCGGGCACGCCAACAACAATACCGATATCCCAGGTCTTTGCATTTTTTACAATTTCATCCAGCTTATTATCCCAATTTCGGTTGGACGCTATTTTCTTACCGGGTTTATAAAAATGCTGAAACCAAAATGGTAGGCGTGCAGCCTGTATTCCACTAAGGTCGCCCTCGAAATAACTTCCTTTTTTATTTAAGTGCGTACTTCCTCCAATCATCAGAATTCCAGCCTCAAAAACCTCAGGCGGCAAGTCATATTTTGAAAGGCTAATGATTTGCCTCACACTGGTTCGTTGTATGGCTTTGGTCATCTCCTTGGTTACTGGTATGTGCTTGGATGATGCCTCAGAAGTACCAGAACTAAGCGCAAAATATTTTACCCTGCCGGGCCAGCATATATTTTTTGCACCCTTTAAAGCCAGTTGCCACCAGTCTTTGTATATCTTGTTATAATCATGAATGGGCACACTTTCTTTATATACCCGGTAAAAATCTTTGTGTCCCCTTCTAAACTGCTCCAGAATCCGCTGGAAATCATAATACTTACCAAACTCTGTTTGATTAGCCGTGATCATGAGTTCCTTGAGTTCTTTCTTCTGCAATTCAAAAGGTGACGTATATTCTTGCTCAAGATTTTCGCGAAGTTTAATTCCTTTTTTGAGCAACGTTCCGAGTATGGCCATAACTTTGTTTAAAAATCAAAAATTAAAAGTACTTAACGATTTATCATATTAAATGAGCATTAAAAGTAATATAAAAGAACTACTAGCGGAATTGTCTGGGTCAAACGCAAAATTAATAGCCGTTAGCAAAACTCAACCCATCGAAAAAATAAGGGAGGCCTATGCTGCCGGGCAAAGACTATTCGGTGAAAACAAGGCTCAGGAAATGATAATAAAGTACCAGGAGCTTGCGAAAGATATTGATTGGCACATGATTGGACACCTGCAAACGAACAAAGTAAAATATATCGCTCCATTTGTATCTCTCATACATTCTGTTGATTCTGAAAAACTACTTGAAGAAATAGATAAGCAAGGAAAAAAGGCAGGGCGATTAATTCCGTGTTTACTTCAAGTACACATTGCCTTGGAGGAAACAAAGTTTGGTTTTAGTTCTGACGAAATCGTTGCGCTGCTGAATGCCCCCGCTTTACTAAATTTAAAAAATATTGAAATAAGAGGGCTTATGGGTATGGCAACTTTTACTGAAAACAAAGAAACCATTCGAGAAGAATTCCGATTATTAAAAAAATTATTTGATCAGCTGAAAGAACATAAACTACCATTAAATGCATCCATGAAAGAACTCTCCATGGGAATGAGTTCAGATTATCACATTGCTCTGGAGGAAGGAAGTACTTACGTGCGGATCGGAACTGCTATTTTTGGGGAACGAAACTATTCAACACACTGATTGATGCTATCACAAAAACAAACACTATTGGTAGCCGCTGCATTGGGGATACTAGCCGTTTCCTTAGGTGCTTTCGGTGCTCATGCATTAAAGAATCTATTAATAGCCAGCGGTAGATTGGAAACCTATGAGTTGGCCGCGCACTACCATTTCTACCATACCTTTGCTTTAATAGCTGTTGGCTTACTTATGGACAAATATTCTTCAAGCCGACTTGGGCTGAGCGCACTTCTTTTTTTAATTGGGATAATTTTATTTAGTGGTAGTCTATATGCTCTTTGCCTGTTGAATCTTTCAAAGATTGCGATCATTACTCCCTTCGGTGGAGTTTTTCTGATAGCGGGATGGACAACACTATTTATCTCTGCATTTCGAGAGTCTAAAACGCCTTAACGGTTAACCTCCTTCTTTTCCAAAACCGTGGCTGTGAACATGACCTGATTTATAGATTCCACCGAGTTAGAAGTTATCGTAATCACTTTATTCTGCTTACCAATTTTTCCCGCACTATTGAATGCTATAGTCAACTCCCCATCCCCGCCAGGGGCAATGGGGTCGCGACGCCAACCCTTTGGAGTGGTGCAGCCGCAAGTAACTTCAATATTGGTGATCACCAGATCCTTGTTGCCGGTATTAGTAAAACGGAAAGTGTGTTCGACTTTATCTCCTTGAAAAACATCTTCAAAGTCATGAGTGGATTTCTCCCAGGTTATTACAGCCCCAGAAACGGTTTTAGAACCTTGAGCTGATGAAGATAGGCTCGCTGCCAGAATAAACATAAGGATGATTAACCTTTTCATAACTTTCATCTTTGATTTCAAAAGTAAAGTATATTTCACTGGTCTGCTTCGATAATCCTAGATTATGCATTAGAGTTTGTGGATAACTTCTTTCTCTATGAGAATCAATCAGTTAGTTTCTAATGCATAGCATTAGGATGGTTTGGAATAATACTTGCTCAAAGAGCCTGATTTTCATAGAGTTATATCGAATTCTATTT
>CANIVF010000023.1 GCA_947470895.1 Bacteroidota bacterium | reverse complement strand
GGGTGGCACTAAATCAATTACCTGCCGGATTACTGGTTTATTATTATTTTTGCTTCTGCGGAAGAGGCTCATTCTTTTAAGATTTAGACACCTCAAAGATTTAAACTTTTTCCGCTACTTTTATAAAGTGAACTTTCGGATAGTTATGACGTAGATAGTGATCTGAATCATCACACCACATTCACGCTTCGACTACCAAATTCTGATGCTGGAAAGCAAATCATCATCGAAGATGACACTTGCCTTGTGAGCCATAATATTTTAATCGGTTCAATTGAGATAGGTTTTAAGCAAAATCTAACCAGCGAGGGGTTTCGTGCTAATTATCTGAAGATCTTAGAGTATTTCAAAAAATTAAAGACTACTTCCGTATTGGAGAATATGCAAAATTCAATGGGACCGACAGCCGAAGATCAGGAGTGGTTCAATAAAAACATTATTCCAGATGCCGCTAAGAGTGGATTAAAAAAAATGGCCATCCTTACTAGTGCTTTGGAAAACGGCTCAAACCTGGAAAAGTTTATATTCATAAACGACATGACTTGCAATAAACTAGGTATCGAACAAAGAATCTATACCAATATTGATGAAGCCAATGAATGGTTGAGCAATCCTTCGTAAACAACAAACCTGCATGACAAGCCATGCCAAAAATCGATTTTGAATTCTTAAATAAGATTACCAGACTTATCTATCAACGGTATGATTATGATTTTCGCAATTATGCGTTGGCCCCTTTGCAGCGCAGGCTACAAAGA
This sequence comes from Bacteroidota bacterium, assembly GCA_947470895.1. Lineage (GTDB taxonomy): Bacteria > Bacteroidota > Bacteroidia > Cytophagales > Cyclobacteriaceae > ELB16-189. Next base: position 56,841 of record CANIVF010000023.1, on the reverse strand, counting down.
ATTCTAAGCCTTAAAAATTTATCCTCAAAAGAACTACTGGCCAAATTGGAATTGCCTATTTTCTTTAAGCAAGAATTTCTTGAAGAAATACCTGTAAGAATAACCGAGATGTTTCGCGATCCGGAATTCTGGAAAACTTTACGTAACACTACAATACCGGCACTGGTCAACAAAAAAGATAATCTGAATGTATGGTTAGCCGGTTGCGCATCTGGTGAAGAAGTACTTTCGCTATCTATCCTATTATACGAAGCAGGTTTGTTGAATCGAACCAAACTGATCGGTAGCGATATTAATTATCTCAACCTGCAACGAATGAAGGAAGGAAAATATTCGATTGACCAGATTAAGGCATCCGAAAAAAATTATGAACTTTCCGGAGGGAGAAAAAATCTCACCGATTATTATAAAAAACTATACCAAACAGCGGAATTCAATAAGGAGCTTTTAGATTGTGTAACCTATGTGGAGCAAGATTTGGTAACCGATGCTCCTCCTCCTCCCGGAATGTTTGATCTGATTATTTGCAGAAATGTTTTAATCTACTTCAATAAAGATTTACAAAATCAGGTTATCAATAAATTCCACAACAGTCTGAAACAAGATGGGGTTCTCGCTATTGGATCTAACGAGTCTTTATTATGGTTCGAAAAACAAAAATATTTCAAACCTGTGAGTAAAGAAAAAAAAATATTTCAATTGGTTAAATTGCCATTTGAATAGTCTGCTATCGCTGCTTAATCTTAGTCTGCCAGCGTCCAGCTTCTTTTTGTTTCTCAATAGTTCCTTCTGCCAGTTTTTGGGCTAAGTTGGCGTTCATGGGTGTGCGAGATGTGAGGTGATATTCTCCACAGTCATCGCACCTATACACTGCCACAGGACCGCCTCCTGCCCTATAATCAAAATGAATATGGGCGTCTATCAATGCATTTTCCGCTAATTGCTCACTATGATATAACCTCTTGCCGGTTGGGCACTTTTTCATCACGTTCGAATCTTTGCTTAGATCTGTTTAGTAATATTACCAAGATACAAGTTATTAACCCGTGAATCCTCTTCATCAAGAAATTCTTGAGAAAATTAAGGTGAAATCCGGTAAGCCGACATAGTTTACTTTTTCAAACAGTTGTCTTGGCAATAGCCATCCGCGCTACCCAATCAGAGCTCCCTTATTGCGAAAAATTGCCAGTGAGTGGATGAAATCGCATCCCGAATTATCAGCTTAAAAATTTGCATCGATGTTAACCAGCCTCATCAAAGGGAAATCCTCCACGGAAAAATGTATGGTTGGTATGTTGCTCGATTATTCAACCCTCGATCAACGCAAGTATAACCCAAAATTATTTAATAGGTGGCCCAACTACCGGAAGGCTGGGCCGAAGTAGATTAGCTATACGCAAGTCGCTATTCACATTCCGAAATTTTATTGGAATAGAAAACCTGGAAGCCTCAATTGATTCAATTTGCAAAAAGCAAAAACATTCACAATCGAAGAGCCTCATTAGCGTTATTATGCTCACCCTTACGAAAATCTAATGATGCCTGTCTGATATAGCTTTGCAAAATATCAACCGGCTAAAAAACGAAAAAGAAATCCTGATCACAAAAGCAATCTCGTGGGTACTATGCAGCATGGTAAAACTTCATCGGCAGGCGTTGAAAAACTACCTAAGCAAACATGGCGGTTCATTGCCTAAAATTGCCTTGAGAGAGACATTGGTAAAACTTAAAACCGGAAGAAAAACAAAAGACAAGAAAAATAAAGGCGTCATGTATATTCATACGATAACACCTCATGATCTTACTTAAAAAAATTATCTGATTGCAGGCGTAAACTTAACTACTGAATTAGAGATCGGTTTTACTGATTTCAGGTACGCATAGATGGCAGCGAGATCGTCTTCTTCCATTTGTCCGTACATCGTCCATGGCATCACGCTGTTGAATTCTCCCATGGCCACTGACGGAGGCGTAAATGTTGAGTCTGCATATGCTTTAAATCGTTGAATAAACATTTCTTCTGTCCATGCGCCTATGCCAGAATCCTTATCCGGTGTAATGTTGGACGACATGACAACTGAACCATCAGGGTATCGAAAGTCACGACCACCTCCAAACATAAGCTCAGGAATAACCTGACCTTTACCCACCTGAGTATGACATTCGGCACAACCAGCCGCATTAGTCATGTATGCGCCATAGGCCAATAAATCTGACTTTTAAGGTTTGCTTTGATGAACTGGTTTTGGTGGAATCGCATTGATGATGAAGTTCATTGGAAAATCTGGCTCAGATTCAGGTACATTATTTTCAATTTTTGGTATAGACCGAACATAGGCGATAATGCTATAGATGTCTTCTTTATCCATACGACCATAGTAGGGATACGGCATTATAGGAAACATAGCCCTGCCTTCTTTGGTAACACCCGCGGTGATAAGCCTGAATAATTCAACGTCCGTATAGCGACCAATTCCTGAAGATGTGATATTCTTGGCATAGAAAACACCGGGAATACCCATGCTTTGATCAAACCGATCGCCCCCCATGCCGAGAGTACCTGGGGTAATCGGACCTGAAAATTTTGCCCACTCGCGCTTGGAATGACAGTCCATACAAACGGTTACCGTGTTGGCCAGATATCGGCCACGCTCAATACGCTCTTTAGTGTAGTCAATTTTTAATTCTTCTGCTTCACCAACATTCGGTAAAGCAAATTTTACATAGGATAATAATACGGCAAGGGCAAGAACCGTAATAGCTATAAAATAGCCAACATACTTAAGTGGTTTTTTCATTGTAAGGTGGGGATAGTTTTTGAAGTAATTCGAAGATACAATTAATTCAAAATATTTTAATCATGAAGATTAAAAATTCATACTATTCAAAAAGAGGCGAATCATTTTCAGATTTATTCTGGCATGAAAATTATTTTCTCTCTGCCTTTTATTTTTCCTTCATGCATAAGAGTCACAAAATAAATTCCAGCCGGAAGCGGGGTACCCGAAAATGCTTTGCCGTTCCAAATAAATTCATTGGTTGATAGGGGAAGTGCGAATACTTCTTTGCCCAATACGTCCTGAATTAAAATAAAATCAAAATTCAATGCATCATCCATCTTAATGGTAACAGACCTATTAAATGGATTCGGAAAAACTTGCATTCGATTCCTGGAAGGTAATTCGTTCACTGCTGTAATAAAATCGCAATTACCGGGCATATATAAATCCATCCATCGAAGTCTATCCAATATCCATTGCTTTAGAAAAGTGATTTCATCCTCATACGTATTTCCAACATATTGATTAGGCCATACGTAAGTTCCTAAGATAGGCCATCGGCTATAATTGCGAAACTGTGCTTCGTGTAAAACAGTAGCCATAGAGTCTATCGCCTCAGTAAAATAGTCATTGGTCAAAAAGGTGCTCCGCAACTCATTCCACCTGCATTTCATTGAAGAAACAAAGTATGTATCTTGGATCAACCGCCTGAACCAGAACATTCGATATTGATCATTCCACATCCAACCGGGAGCAACCTGTGCATTATTCCAATAATCAACATTTCCGAAAGCAAGGTTGAAATCCCATAAAGGTCCCATCACCATTTTACCGAATTGTCCTTGCTTATCTTTTTCCTTATACAAATAAGTACTGAAAATATAACCATCAATGTTCTTTCCGATTTCATTCACAATCATGAAATCAACGGCAGCCGGTACGTCCAGATAACGCCTGTAACCATTCGCGAGATTTCCAAAATTTTCCATAGAAAGCGCAGACTGAAAATCCACCATGTAACTTATAATATAATTTCGCTGTACTTCAACTAGATCTCCTCCATTTGGATCGTAATATTGAAATGTCAACTGATTTTCGCCTAGCAACTGGGGAAAGGATATTGCCTGCCACCCAGGGAAATCATTAGGATCAATTTTATCTACCCGCAAAAGATAGCCACCAGTAAGTTCTTCACCAGAAATATCAACTGGATTAAGTGCTGCAATATCAACTCGATTCTTATCGACTTTAATTTTTTCAATCAGTACATAGATTCCCTGATACTCTCCATTTATAAATAATTCTGCAAAGCGTGTTCTTGGTGCATATCTACCCATATCGCGGCCCATTTTATACGTTAACACATCGCGCATTAAGGTTTTGTCCGTATAAGGAGCATAGAGAACCCAGTCATTTTCGGCAGGCATACCCAGCAAGGCTACGTTCAGATTATTTCCAACCCCATCTTGAGTTTCTATACGATATGATTTTTTTGGGAACAATCCCTGTGACGACTCTCCCCGCACTTCTATAGTGACTTTACCGCTATAATTATTGAATGGATCAACTAAACTATTACGATTACCCAATCCATTATCGATGATACCCATATCGGCAATAATCCTGGGCTCATCACTGATCGTGAGTCCGTTGGTGCGGATACTGATAATCGGAAGATTGGAAGATTCAAAAGTTTGTGGTGCATTAAACCAGACAGGCGTTGGTAAGTAAGAAAGCGTATTGTCTGATAAAGCCACAGAGAAGAATATATTCGATGATAAATCGGAAGAGTTAATATTCTCGTTATGAACCTGCACGGCAAGTGTATTTTCACCAGCAAGAAGTAAACTAAGTTGTTGAGTCGTTAAAGTGAACTCTTCAGGAGTAAGACCTTGGTAAAGCAGCGCTTCATGAAGGCCTGCACTTACTTGATTATAAGGCACGGTTGCCTGGTTGCCCATAAAAGAGCGCGCAATTTCAACTCCATTAAGGTAAGCTATAAAACCATCGTCATAATCAACATGAAGTATAGCTCCTTTAACTTTATCACGATTTGTAATTGTGAATTTCTTCCGCAAGAAAACAGAAAGTGAAGGGTCTATCACCGTGCGATCATCATTGTCGCCATAACCGACACCGCCTTTTCCGTGTAACCAACTTTGATCCTGATATGCAGAAGTATTCCAACCCTCACCAGGATCAGCAATGCTCCTATAACGCCAAATCATACTGTCGTAAACTACAGTCTCCCAATGATTGACTGAAGTTTGTGCACGCAATTCACCGAATGGAAATAAAGAAATAACTATGAATATGCGAAACACCCGGCATGGGCTGTCTTTCAGGCCACGCATCTTACTAATTGCTTTTACCCGGTGTCGGGCTACTAAATGCTTTCCAGGCAGTAGCACCATCGGTCGTTCTTCCAAACGAAATATTTTCGCTTTGGGATCCAAAAGAATATGAATCAATCGTTCTGCCATCGATGTAAAAAATAGCCACATCCTCGCCTGCATTGGCCAAGGCAAATTCAAGATGAAGTGGTCCTTGCCCTTGTGTGTTATCGGCCCACAAAATTAAATAGCCACCAGCAGGTATCGTGGTAAGCGAAGGATTATCAGACGGAATCTTATGCTTGAATGGTTTCGTCTTGTCATCTGATAAATACATACCACCAATGTTAACAGGTGCAGTTCCATTATTAAAAATCTCAATCCAGTCATCAAATTCAGGTAAGCCACTATCGTTATCAGGGCAACATGAGGTGTTGAAAGCCAGAAACTCATTGATGGCTAATTGAGGTAATGGGTCGGTATTAACTAAATAGCTATGTGTTTTGGCAGGCGCCTCAAATGGGCTGTAACTTACCTTCGCGTTAATATTTTTCACCTCGACATAATATTCCATTTTTCCTAAAGCAGAAGCCGCAGGAATGGTGGCCTGATAGAATGAGCCCACGAGTGTCATGGAGATTGAGGTATAGGAGGCATTATTCAATCGATAAAATAATTTCACTGAAGCAATGTTGATGTTCGATACCAGTTCTGCTTGTATCACCACTGACTGATCTATAGAAGGCACTAAGGGTGTACGATCTACTTTTGCAACCGCTGGAGCTTGGGTATCTCCATTGGATGCTCCTTTAGTGGTATTCCCCGTAATTAACAACTTAGGAGAACCATCAGGAAAACGGGCATAAGATTGGCCGTTATCCATGGCCGGAAATTCAACTTTATCAACTAATGTGCCTATAGCATTTTCAAGATAAATTGTTTCTCCTGATGAGGTGAGTTTAAAATTAGTGTTCAAACCAACGCCCTGATCATTGCAGTTAAGGATCAGAAATCCTTTTGCTGGTATGGATGTGCCTGATGGCAACAGGTATTTCCGGATAGCATCATCATAGATCGCGTAGCCTCCCACATTTTTTGCCACATCAAGATCATTGTAAAGCTCAATCCAATCATCACTGGCTGCATATACCTCATTCAAATAAAGACCTTCTGCAACGATTAGCTCCTCTTCCTCTTTCTTGCAAGATTCTATTCCCAAGATAAGGCCAAAAAGCAGAAAGGGAAACAACTTACTAACATTCAGTATTTTCATAACAACTCGTGTAAGTTTCAAAGATATACTAAACTAAAAAACTACATACATATCCGTTTTAAAAAGTAGTACTTTCATGTTCACCAGATCGAAAAATCAAATTGAACTTAAGCCGGCTACTCAAGGATGATCATAACCAGCTATGACCTTCGTCATTCCAACTGTATCAGATAATTAGTTATTTTATGAACTAAATAGGCATGGATTTCATTACTCATATCGCATTAGGGGCAACATCTGGCGAATTAATTCTTGGTAAAAAGTTGGGCAATCGTGCCATGATATTAGGGGCAGCAGCGAACAGTTTACCGGATATTGACGTCATTGCAACACTTTGGCTATCGCCAGACGATAACCTATTAGCACATCGCGGATTTACCCATTCCATCCTTTTTATGCTTTTGGTTACGCTGCTCTTCTCACGGGTAGTTATCTTGTTGGACAGACAAAAAACCATAAGTCACTACACATGGTTTTGGTTTTTTCTTTTGCAACTAGGTCTTCATTTGTTTGTTGATGGATTTAATGCCTATGGAATAGGCTGGTTCATTCCTTTCAATGACGTTAGATTCTCTTTTCATACCCTCTTTGTAGTTGATCCATTCTATTCTCTGATTTTGGTTGTGACATTTATTTTACTTATAGTCCATCCGACACAAAATAGACATCGTATAAAATTGGCAACCCTCGGATTACTTATCAGTTGCCTTTATTTAGGGTACAGCCTCATTAATAAATATGTGGTGAATAATGAACTAAAGAATATTTTAAGGAAACAAAACATCAGCTACAACCGATATTTCACTACACCTACACCGCTCAATACGTGGTTATGGTTTGCTGTAGCTGAAGTGGATTCGGGCTATTATGTTGGTTATCGTTCAGTGTTTGATAAAACAGAAGAGATGCCGTTTACTTTTATAAAAAGAAATGAACACTTGCTGGTTGGTTGGGAGAATGACCACTCCCTTCAACAATTGAAAAAATTCTCACAAGGATACTATACCGTGGAGCTCCAATCCGACACCCTTGTCTTTAATGATCTTCGCTTTGGTCAGATAACAGGTTGGAATAATGCTAATGCCCGGTTCTCATTTCATTACTACCTTAACTATCCCAAAGAAAATTTATTAGTCATGCAACGTGGTCGCTTTGCCAATTGGAATAAGCAAACCCTTGAGTCATTGACAGCGCGGATACGAGGATGTAAACAAAACGAGTAAAGGTTTATTCTCGTGGCTTGAAATAGAATGTGAATAAAAATAATAGGAATCTAAATACATCGTATGCACTTCGTTGCAAAAACCGGTTAACAAACGTATCATGACTTTTATACACTTCTTCCGTTATCTTTTGGCAATCATTCAAAATGATTTTCTCGATGTTTTGCTCGACAAGCCGGGTAAATTCAGCATGGTGTACATCAAGATTGAGCTCAATGCTGGCGTAGGCGCTTATGTTATTTACATTATATGAACCCAGCGTAAGCCATTGTTCATCACATAAAGCTAATTTAGCATGAAGAATTTTTTTTTGATATTCATATATTTCAATCTTGTTTCTAAGTAACCATCGATACATATATCGCTCTGAATATTTAGCCAGAACTACGTCCGAGATGCCTGACATAACCAGTCTAATTTTTATTCCTCTCCGGGCTGCCATACGAATATTTCTTCTCAACAATTTTCCTGGGAGCAAGTAGCTGGAGACGATCGTAACATGGGAAGTAGCATTTCGAAGCATGTTCAGATAACTATCCGTAATATTTTTCTTTCCTCTCACCCAATCATTAATTCTAATGGCAATGGGTTGATCTTGTAATATCAATTTTTTCCTCAGTCGTGTTTTTGTAATCTCAAGAATTTCAAATCTTCTTAAATCCTCACAAACGTTTTCAAGCTTCTTAGCTACATCTCCCTCCACGTATAAAGCCCAATCGAGCCACGCAGAATGGTCAACTGTGTCATTGTAATTATTACTTATATTGATACCGCCTACCATCGCCTTACATCCATCGGCAACAATAATCTTATGGTGCATTCTTCTGCCAAAATAAAAATACTTGCTTTTTAGCAGCGGATTGAAATATCGAAATCGAATGCCTGCCAATTCTAATTCTTTAATAAAAGACTTAGAAAGATTCTGAGAAGCATATCCATCTGCTACCATAAAGACATTCACACCTCGTCTTGCCGCATTCATTAGCGCATGACCAATTTGTCTTCCGGTTTCATCGTCATCATAGATGTAAACCTGAAGATGAATACATTTCTGAGCGGCATCGATAAGCTGTTTCAGCAACTCAAAATACTCATACCCACTGCACACAAGCCGGGTAGAATTTTGTTCTGATATCCTAAGATCCATGTCATCCAAATACATCATTAAAAAAGCTTTATAGGCAAGAGAACTATTTGAATAAATATCAGTAACTCTTAAGGCATTTCATATGACAATTATCCATCAAAATGATAATCAGGATGTGGCTGTACCTCGTTACAATATCAATTTTAAGTCAGATAATTCTTAATTGCGACCTATTACGTACCTTTGCGGCTTATTTACTTTTCAATGATTGCAGCAAATAATCTTTCATTACAATTTGGCAAGCGGGTACTTTTTGATGAGGTGACCATCCGGTTTACCGGAGGTAACTGTTACGGGGTAATTGGTGCGAATGGTGCCGGAAAATCAACTTTTTTAAAAATTCTTTCAGGTGATATCGATCCTACCCGGGGTTCTGTCGTGATAGATCCAGGTAAGCGGATGGCAGTTCTCAGACAAAACCATTATGAATTTGATGAGGTTGCTGTTCTCGATACCGTTATGATGGGTCATACGGTTCTATGGAAAATCATGAAGGATAAAGATACGATTTACGCCAAACCCGATTTTTCAGAGGAAGATGGTATCAAAGCTTCCGAATTAGAATCGGAATTTACCGAACTAAATGGATGGAATGCTGAATCAGATGCTGCCTCGCTCCTGAGTGGCTTGGGAATTGGGGAAGAAGACCATTATAAACTAGTTAAGGAATTAAGTGGTGCCCAAAAGGTAAGGGTTCTATTGGCCCAGGCTATTTATGGAAATCCAGATATTCTTATTCTTGATGAACCTACCAATGATTTGGACATTCATACCGTTAGCTGGCTGGAAGACTTTTTACTTGAATTTAAAAATACGGTGATTGTGGTATCTCACGATCGTCACTTTTTAGATACCGTTTGCACCCATATTGTAGATATTGACTTTAAAGTAATTCGTCTGTTTACGGGTAACTATTCATTCTGGTATCAATCCAGTCAGTTGGCATTGTCACAACGCTCGTCTGCAAATAAAAAAGCCGAAGAGAAGAAGAAGGAGTTGCAGGAGTTTATTATGCGCTTTAGTGCCAACGCCTCAAAATCAAAACAGGCAACCAGCAGGAGGAAGTTATTGGAGAAAATTAACCTGGATGACATTCAACCTTCCACAAGAAAATATCCAGCTATCATTTTTCAACAGAAGCGTACCGCGGGAGATCAAATTCTTCATATTGAACAGCTTTCACATTCACTGAATGGTGCACCCTTATTTAAAAATCTGGATTTCTTTGTGAACAAAGGTGATAAGATAGCCTTCCTTGGAAAGGATAGCTTGACGATCACAACACTTTTTCAACTATTGGCCGGTGAATTGAAACCCGATAAAGGTGAATTTAAATTCGGTCAAACCATTACTCCTACTTATCTACCTGTGAACAACGAGACGTATTTTCAATCCAACGATAACCTGATCGATTGGCTGAGACAATATGCCGATGATGAGAACAAAGACGAAGTATACATTCGCGGCTTCTTGGGTAAAATGCTTTTTTCTGGAGAGGAAGTTTTCAAAAAATGTAGCGTATTGTCAGGAGGAGAAAAAGTTCGCTGCATGATTTCAAGGATGATGCTGGCGGGTGCTAACCTGTTGATTTTAGATGAACCCACAAACCATCTTGACCTCGAATCAATAACGGCATGTAACAACGCACTTAAAGATTTTCCAGGCACCGTTTTATTTACCTCGCACGATCATGAGTTCACTCAAACGGTAGCTAACAGAATTATTGAGATTACCCCAAATGGATATATCGATAAATTAATGACTTACGATGAGTACATTTCCAGTGAACCCGTAAATGCACAAAAGGAAGCTTTGTACTCTTAATTGAATCTTTGAGTATTTTAAAATCGCAATCATTTCAGGATTAAAAATCCGGGCAAGGAATCATCAATTTATCCTTAGGTGGCTTACGCGGATTTCTTGATGACCAGGAATACACTAAACTGATTTCGTGCGCTCCACCACTACCTGGGCCCAGTTGTGAAATGGTATAATCGTAGCTATAACCAATATTCAAAATATCTTTAGCTCCTTTTTTTGTAAACCCGACCAACATCACAATCGATTCATTATTGGTAAATCCATTTACCTTTTTAAATGGAACTCCGCGATACCATGTTCCTATAATGAGAGGCTCCAGCGTGAAATAGAAGCCAAGGTCCATCTGATCAAATTCTCCCTGATGCCTGTATTGTATGGCGGGCGCAAAACTTCGTTCCTGAGCTTTTTTGTAAAATCCATCTCCCATTTCCCCAGGTTTAAAGTAAAATTTAAAACCAGCGTGAGCTGAAATTTTCATAGGAAGTCTACTCTCCTCCCCGATTAAAGATTGATTAGGTTGAGTAACATGATGCGCTGCAATTCCTAACCAGGCCCTCTTGCTATAGAGTAGTCCACCGAATGAAATATCAGGGAAAAATTTAGACTGCCCAGTATTAAGGCCTTCGGCTGATGTGGGATTAATAACATCACCGGTGACAGGATCAAACTGATCACCAAACGTAAGTTTATCAAAATTAATCGAGCGATTATAAATGGCGGCCTGAAATCCTGGGCGAAAGGAAAGTCCTTTTACAATTTGAAGATCGTAAGAGTATTGAAATGCCAAACTTATGGATTGCAACCCAAGAACGCCTTCGCTGTCTCGCGTTAACAACACCCCGATTCCACTATTTTTATCCTCAATATACGTGTCATAAAAAGCAGAAATGGTATTGAAGTTTGCGTCAATCGATGGCCATTGATTGCGATAATTCATTCCTATCCGGTTCTGACCTGTAGATCCAGCGAAGGCAGGATTAAGGTATAGCGGAGCCGCATAGAATTGCGAATACTGCGGATCTTGAGCAGTTACCGAAACCGATCCAATAAGGATACATACAGAGCAAAAAAAGGCAATACGATGCATTCAAAAGTATTTAGGCAATGTGCAATCAAAGCAAATTAAATTCTTTAATGACATTAAAAAAAACATTTAACGACAAATAGAATTGTTTCGTCTCCACCTCGAACGATAAATTCAATCAAAATATATACTTTAGTGCAATCCGGACGTTTTAAATTTGGGAATAAAATGACCGGGAGTGAGAAAAATCAAAATGGTGGTTTGAAATGACTTGGTGGTTTGGCCTAAATAAATTTAGTGAATGAAAGAAATAGCATCTAAGAAGCAGACGATATGAAGGGGAAAAGTACATTGAAAATATTCTATTCGCTGGTATTGTTTTTTTTGTTTAACAGTCCTTTGATTTTGTTAAGTCAGGATCTTAAACAACATAATTGGTATTTCGGCAGCTCCACGCAAGCAATCCGGTTTAACCGGGGAACCAATGCCGCACAATTCATAAATAATCAATCTCTTCCTTTCAACAAAGGTGGTGCCGCTGTGGCCACGGATCCGGCTACGGCCAATTTGTTGTTTTACACTGATGGTGTGCGTGTTTATGATGCGTCTCACGTAGCGATGCCAAATGGCAGCGGACTAACCGGTCAGACTGATGCCAATCAGCCAGTAGCCATATCGCCCGTGCCAGGCCAGGCCAACAAGTATTATGTTTTTACAAACTCAGCCAATTACACCACCGGGGGTTCGATCAGCAGAAGCATTGTGGACATGAGTCTATTTGGTAATGCTGTTTTCCCGGCACCTGCCTCGGGAGATATCGAGGTGGCTACTAAAAGTGTTCCTATGGCGGGATTAACCAATCGCTCAGAGGGAATGATTGTAGTGCCAGATCCCAACAGAACCGACTTTTGGCTGATCACCCATCAAAATGCCTCGCAGTCGTATTCTGCCACCAAGATTGATGCTACAGCTACTTTTCCAACCACAACTACTTCAGGTATTGGGTTGCCGATGTCGGTAGCAAATTTTTCTTACCATCCTGCCTCTAAGAAGTTAGCTGTATCACCACAAGATCCGAATACACATGCCTTGATTATTAAATTTAATAATACCAGTGGAGTGTTCTCCCATGATCGAACTATTTTCAACTCTGCAACTGCCAGCACCAGCAATCAATCCATCTATGATATTGAGTGGGATACCAAAGGCCAGCATTTATACTTATCGCGCAATGGTGAAACCGGCATTCCTGCCAATGTATTTCAATACGATTATATTAATCCTTCGATTTCACTTACTTCTGTTTTAGGGGCACCTGTTTTTAGAAGTTATGGATTACAAATAGCTCCCGATAGTGCTATCTATCATTTGTATCAGGCTGCATCTGGCGGACCATTTCTGGTTGGTAAATTAACCAACACCGATACGGTTGCTTCGGAAGTGATCAACACCCAATCATTATTTGCCGGTGCTAATTTCAATGGCACTCAGTTTCCTTCGTTTACACCCAAAGACAGTGTGGTCATTTCGATAAGCTTTACTTCGAGTGGAAGCTGTCAAAATTCTCCAACCGCTTTCTTCCCAACCGTGCTTCCTAATGCCGACAGTTTGCGTTGGGATTTTGGTGACGGAAATAATTCGAGCGGCTGGAGTCCAATACACACCTATCCGAATGCCGGAAGTTTTAATGCTAAACTTATTGCTTTTTACAGGGGCCAGAAAGATTCAACAACTTTACCAATCATCATTAATCAGTTTGCCCTGCGATTGCAATTGGTGCAAGATACCACAGCATGTCGTGGCGAATTTCCTCCGCCAAGAGGATCATCATCACCAAAACAATTCAGTGTAAAAGTTGCCATACAAGGAGGAGTGCCGGCATCCACGGTTTGGTCGAATGGAGATTTGGGTGACACACTTACCCCTGATTCAGCCGGTTATTATTACGTGGTGGTTACTGATGTTTCTGGTTGCTCTGCGTATGCTGGCGTAAATGTGAAAGAATATGAATTACAGGATTCGCGATCGAATGTCTGGTATTTTGGAAATAAAGCAGGCATCGATTTCAATCCCATTTTTGATATATCGGCTGGTCCTGCCAAAGCACTTAACCAAAGTATCATGGACGCGCCAGAAGGATGTGCAACCATCAGCGATCGAAATGGAGAATTGATTTTCTATACGGATGGTGACAAAGTATTTGATAAAACCCACACTCAAATTGATTCGGGCATTGGTGGTGATCCTACTTCTGCACAATCGGCCCTCATCGTAGCTGTGCCTGGTGATGAAACATTGTATTACATATTCACCACACAAGCGGTGAGCGGCACCTCACTTTATGAGTTAAGATATTCTTTGTTTGACCTTAAACTCAATTCCGGCAAGGGAGCCTTGATTCAAAAAAACATCTTACTATTTGCTAAAAGTACCGAGCACCTAACCAGCACACCTCAATGGTTGATTGCTCATGAATACGGAAATAACACATTCAGAACTTACCCAATTACGACACTAGGAATTGGAGAGCCCGTGTATTCTGAGATCGGATCAATTCATTCATTTAAAATACCGGAGCAAGGACAAGGATACATGAAAATTGGCCCTAACGGTAATCTTGCAGTAGCCCTTTCAACCCCAGGCACCAGCAACCTCATAGAACTATTTCAATTCGATAACAATACGGGAAGGTTAAGTAACTACCGTAAGATTGATCTTAACGAACCAGCAGGTCAGGTATATGGTGTTGAGTTTTCTCCGGGTGGAAACAAAGTCTTCGCTACAGTAAAGGGTAGCCCAAGTCCGTCAGTGCTCTTTGAATATTTTCTGGACTCGCTCAGCCAACCTTTTTTCAAACAACGCATTCAACAAAACGGAGAATTTGGCGCTCTTCAATTAGGTCCTGATGGACAGATATATATGGCTATCAATGGTAGTAATACCCTGGGCACGATTCAGGCGGTTGACGACACTACTCGATTATCTGCGTTTAATCTTAACGGGTTTAACCTGGCTGCAGGCACGAATAGCCGTTTGGGACTTCCTAACTTTATTCAGATTCAAGGCAATGGTTTTGGTGGACCGGGATTTACATTTTCGGGCATATGTGTCGGTGACACAACCCGATTCAATGGAACACCTACCGATGCGATTGATAAATTTCAATGGTTCTTTGGTGATGGAGGAAGTAGTACAGAAGCATCGCCAGTGCATCTCTATGCGGCAGCCGGTACGTATACGGTTTCTATGAGATTGTTTAACCGATGTAGCCTCGACACCACCATTATACAAAAGGTGACCATTTTCAGTCCACCTCCAAAGCCTACGGTACCGGGGGCCATTGCTTTATGTACTGGTGCTGTAACATTGGATGCGAACAATACCAATATTCCGGGCCTCACCTATGTGTGGTCGAGTGGAGATTCCACAAAAACGGTAACCTTTAATCAAGCATCATTTGTGACCGTGACAAACACAGATACCAATGGATGCTTCTCTTCTGCACAAACCATTGTAGCAGAAAATCGACCACAGGTAGATCTTGGTTTGGATCTTACAATTTGCGAGGATAATGGAACACCAACGCTAAATGCACAAAACCCAGGTGCTACTTATCAATGGAAGATAAATGGAATCAATGCGGGAACCGTTCAAACTCAAGCTGTAGATACCTCCACACCGGGAGTATTCACCTATGAAGTTACGATTACTGATCCGGTGACAACTTGTTTTATTACTGATCAAAAGGCGTATACGGTTAATGTATCTCCTTCATTCACACTCACCGGAATAAATCCTACTGCGTGTGGAACTACCACAGGTACCATTACATTACAATTGAATAATTCCATTCCAGCTAGTGGGCCTTACTCCTATTCTATTTCTGGACCAGGTGGCTTCAATCAGCAAGGCATTGACCAGTTAGCACCATCTACTACTACCCCATTCGTTGGAAGAGTTGGTGGAACATATTCAGCCATTGTTCAGGATCAGATTTCGGGATGTACTATATCACGTTCCGTTGGACTTACGGATAATGTAGTAATAACATCTGTTACACCAACCGTTATTAATGTTTGTGCTGCTACATATTCGGTGGCTGTTGCTGGAGGAACAGGACCTTATCGATTTACATTCACAAATTCAGGAACAGGCCAGGTAATCGGGCCTTCAGCAGCAGTGGCTTCGCCATTCACATCTCCTGCGCTAAGTGCAGGAACTTATATCTTAGAAGTGCGTGATGCAGGAAATTGCGTATTTATAAGCCCTACCCCTCTAACGGTTACACCTAATCCGCCCAATACAATATCAATAAGTCAAACTGATCTTTGTGATGCCACGCCAACTCTGACTGCTTCAGGAACTGGTTTAACCTATAATTGGACTTCAAGCGTGTCAGGTGGAATTGATGGATCAGCTACAGGGGCCACTATTCAACTGATATCAGGACTAGGAAGCGTTACCTATACCGTTACATCATCTGGAGGTTCTGGCTGTAGTGCCTCGCAAAGTGTAACGGTTAATGTGTTGGGAGCCATAACGCCAAGTATAACCCAAAGCGATGCTTGTGCCGAACAAGTTACTCTTACTGCATCACCATCAGGAAATTTCACTTATCGATGGTTTAAGGCTGGAGTCTTTCAACCATCACTATTAGGGCGACAGATTGTGTTGGGCACATCAGAAAACGGATTGTCTTATCAGGTGCAAGTAGTAAGTACGCAAACAGGATGCACGGCTCTTTCTACTCCGCAAGTGGTGTCGATCATAAGTAAAATTACAGCAACTGTCACCAGCACTCCTGCCTGTGACAATAACAAAACCTTTACTCTTACTGCCACCACCAATTCAACCTCGCCTGCCTTTGCGTGGTTCTTCAATGGTTCTGCGCTTAGCACGGCAACGGCAGCTACCACCGATCAACTGGAGGCTGGAACTTACCGGATTGACGTGCGTCAGAACACCTGTCTTGCTCAGGCCGAAATTCAGATCATCAAAGCACCTATTCCTGTTGGATCATTACCCGACCGCGTAATTATTTGTAACGATCCTGACAATGTAGACCCCTCTACATCGAGTATTGATTTAGATCCGGGAGATTTCACCACTTACAACTGGTTTAAAAATCAGGTTGCATTAAACTATACCTTAAGAGTACTGAATGCAGACAGCAAAGGGCTTTTTGAAGTTGATATTACCAATTCGTTTGGATGCGTTGTGCGAGATAAAACCGAGGTGAATAATGAATGTCTGCCGAAGATTGAAGGTCCTAACGCATTTCGTCCTACGAGTAGTTTAGCACCAAACAAGGAGTTTTCCCTGTTTACCTATTTCATCACCGATAACTTCCACATTTTCATTTACAATCGCTGGGGCGAATTAGTTTTTGAATCCACCGACAGAAACTTTAAATGGAACGGAGGCTATAGAAACAATGCAAGTCAGCCGGTGCCCGTAGGAATGTATGCGTATATCGTAAAATATGAAAGTGCCTTTAGACCTGATAAAGGTATACAGGATAAACGAGGCGGAGTTTCACTCATCCGATAGAAAAATAAAACACCTGAAAAGGCATCTTGAATAAGATGCCATTATTTTTACTTATGCTTTCTGTAACTATACATTGATACTCGTGTACGAATTAAATACAAACTAATATGAAATATGCCATCCTATTCTTCGCCACATGCGTTTTCAGTTTTTCATTGATCAGCACGCAGGGTCAAATACTTAATACCTCATTGACGATTACCGTACGTGATGAAATAGGAAATACAGTAAGCGGTGCCGAAGTGCAACTATTCGAAACGGAGGAGGATTATCTAAAAGAAAAAAACGTAGCATTCTCAGGAGTATCCGCTGCGAAAGGACTTGTGAAACTTAAAAAATTAAAATCCATCTCTTATTGGGTAATTGTACGTAAAGAAGATAAAGATAATGCTGGTGGTGGTGAGCGCATTGGCACGCTTGAGGAAGGAAAGTTCAACAAGGCTACAGTGGTCATACAATAGTTTCATGAATCGAATTGAACTGATCAATAGTCTGAAAGATTATCATACCCCCTTTCAAGACGAGACAGACTATATAAAAAGATTTCTATTTCTCCTTTCTGATGAGCCGTGCTTTGAACGCACTCACTTGCCTGGTCATATAACGGGCTCAGCCTGGATTGTGGATTCCAGTCGCACCCAGGTGTTATTGGTTCATCATGCAAAATTAAATAAGTGGATTCAACCTGGTGGGCATGCCGATGGTGATGAGAACATTCTCGGCGTTGCCCTTAAGGAAGCTGAAGAAGAGACGGGATTGAACGAATTTAAGATTCTTGATGATACAAAACCCTTTGATATTGACATTCATCTTATTCCACAACGAAAGGAGTTTCCAGAACACTTTCATTATGACGTGAGGTTTATCATGGAGGCCAATCCAAAAGAACAGATTTTTGTAAGTGAAGAATCTCACGATGTAAAATGGATCAAACTAGATGATCTGGAGAAATACAATCAGGAGAGATCGGTTTTGAGAATGAAAGAGAAATTATTTAGACCCCACCAGTAACAAGCCAAAGGCAATTACTACAAGCCAGAATTTATAGAACGCGATAGCTGGTATGATCACAATTTTTAATTCCATCAATACTGCCAGTAGAACCAACAATACAGCTATAGCTTTTAAAATCGATCGCGTTTTATTGCTCATGGATTGTTTCTTTTGCGTTGCAACATACAGCGTTTATCACATCAAGACAAATTAATTTAGATTTGCATCGCATGGCCGAAATAGGAAATAATATAGCAGTCGCAAAGCAGCTTCTTGAGCAAGGAGCACTGGTTGCTATACCCACAGAAACTGTCTATGGTCTTGCCGGTAACGCCTTGAATGAATCAACGGTGTTAGAGATTTTTAAAGTAAAAAACCGACCGCAATTTGACCCACTTATCGTGCATGTGGCAAGCCTTGAGAGCGCAAAGGAGTTAGTGGATGATTTTCCTGAAAAGGCAAAGAAACTTGCTTTGCAATTCTGGCCCGGCCCATTAACCTTACTCTTAAAAAAGAAATCATACATCCCCGACCTGGCTACATCAGGATTAGACACCGTTGCAATACGTTGTCCTGATCATGAATTGACACTCTCACTCCTTCAACAACTTGCCTTTCCTCTAGCCGCGCCTAGTGCTAATCCATTCGGGTACATCAGCCCAACACGGCCGGAACATGTGAACGAACAACTTGGTGAAAAAATCAAATACATTCTGGACGGAGGCGAGTGCACAGTAGGGATTGAATCAACCATTGTCGGTTTTGAAAATGATCTTCCGGTAGTTTATCGGCTTGGCGGATTAAGTATTGAAAAAATCGAATCGGTGGTGGGGAATGTACGTGTCCAACTCAATACTTCCTCCAATCCAAAGGCTCCCGGACAGCTAAAAAGTCATTATGCTCCTAAGAAGAAGATGAGATTGGGAAATCTTACCGAGCTAATCCGTGATTACGGAACTGGACGTGTTGGGGTACTCACTTTTAAAACACACCTATCACAAATAAGTGATAGGAACCAGATAGCCCTATCATCTAAAGGAAATATGGAAGAAGCTGCTCAAAAACTCTTTGCCTCACTTCGCACATTAGACAAGCTTGATATACATATTATTCTGGCTGAAGAAGTGCCCGATATGGGGTTGGGAAAGGCTATAAATGACCGCTTGCGTAGGGCAGCTGCTGACTAAATAAAATGTTTTAGTTGGTAGTAATTTTCTAAAAACGTCTTCCTAATTTACAACTCACCTCATTAAATTAAGTGCGGTTATATATCCCTTATTCACCTATGACGAAGAAAATATTAGTACTAACTGGCGGTGGTGATTGCCCCGGTCTCAATGCAGTTATTCGGGGTATTGCCAAACGGGCCAGAAGAGAAAAAGACTGGGAAGTATATGGCAGCATAGAAGCATTCAATGGAGTTTTGAATGAGCCTCAGGAAATTATACGACTGACTGGCAAACGCACAGCAGGGATTCATGTGAAGGGAGGAACTATCCTCAAAACTACAAACAAAGGAAATCCCATTAAGTTCCCACTCCCGCAGGCTGACGGATCGATCAAATTTGAAGACCGTTCTGATGAATTAATAAAAAAACTGAAAGCATTAAACTTTGATGCAATCATTAATATCGGTGGAGACGGGTCACAAAAAATCTCCAAGACCCTTTTTGAAAAAGGTGTTCCGATCATAGGTGTTCCAAAAACCATTGACAATGATCTGTCTGCTACCGACATGACTTTTGGTTTTCAAACTGCGGTTCAGATTGCCACGGATAGTTTTGATAAGTTGGTAACCACGGCTGAAAGTCACCACCGTGTTATGATTATGGAAGTGATGGGTCGCGATGCCGGTTGGATAGGCTTGCACACTGCCATTGCAGGCGGAGCTGAGATTTGCTTGATCCCAGAAATCCCTTACAACATAAACAAATTGGTGAAACGAATCGATAGTCGATATAAACACGGAAGAGGTTTTGCCAATATTGTCATTGCTGAAGGTGCCAAGCCCAAGGAAGGAAAGATTACGGCAGGCAAAGCTGAAAAAGGTTCTGAGCACGTGCGGTTAGGTGGAGTTGCCTTTCAACTCTCGCAACAGTTGAAAGATGCGGGCTGCAAAGCAGAAATACGGGAGACTGTTCTAGGCCATGTTCAGCGTGGTGGAACACCCATTGCCTATGATCGAGTGTTGGCCACTCTATTTGGAGTTAAAGCTTTCGAACTGGCATTGGAGAAAGATTTTGGACGTATGGTAGCATTAAAGAATAATGCGATCACTTCTGTGACTTTAGAAGAAGCTACCAAGGATTACAATTTTCTACAAAAAGATTCTTATCTCGTGAAAGCCGCGAAAGGATTAGGTATCAGTTTTGGCGATTAACGAGGGTGGAGAAGAGATGAACAAAATCGAATTTAATACCTACATAAAGGCTCCTATTCAGCAATGTTTTGACCTAGCTAGAAGCATTGATTTTCATAAAATATCGGTAATAAAAGAAGAATCCGTGTCCGGCTGCACATCCGGATTATTTGGACCCAACCAACATGCGCTATTAAAATCAGAATTGTGGGGTTTAAAACTTAGTTCAGAAATAAAAATTATAAAATTCAGCCCGCCTTCCTTCATGAGTTACGAAGTATCCGATAGCTATTTTCTTACTATCGAGCATGACTATTATTTCTATGACATCAGCGAAGAAACCGTTATGATTAATCACTTTTATTATAGAACACGGTGGGGGTTAATTGGTGAACTTTTAAATTTTCTATTTCTAAAAAAAATCCTGTCGAATACGATTACAAAACGTAATGACTTGTTACGAGAATATGCAGAAACTGAGAAATCGAAAGATATTTTACCAATCCAACAACGGGAATTATCAATCGTTTGCTGAAAAATAGCCATACGGAAGTCGACATCTTCACAGTCTGATTCCTTACCTTCGTCACCGATAAAAAAGACAACTGTTACTATGAAAACTCTTCAGGATATTAACTTCCAGGGAAAACGTGCACTCATTCGGGTAGACTTTAATGTACCTCTCGATAAAAGCTTTCAGGTTACTGACGATAATCGTATTCGTGCTACAATACCTACGATCAAAAAAATATTGAGTGAAGGAGGCAGTTGCATTCTGATGTCACATTTGGGAAGACCGAAGGATGGTCCGGAAGAAAAATATTCTTTAAAACATACCATAAAAACAGTAGAGCAATTGCTGGGGATCTCCGTAAAATTTGTTTCTGATTGTATTGGAGAAGAGAGTTTCGCCCAATCCGAAGCGCTTAAACCAGGTGAGGTCTTGATTCTTGAAAATCTCCGTTTCTACAAACAAGAAGAAAAAGGCGATTTGGCATTTGCTGAGAAATTATCCAAACACGGAGATGTATACGTCAACGATGCATTCGGAACAGCACATCGTGCCCATGCATCAACGACCATCGTTGCTCAATTTTTTACAGACAAATGTGCGGGTTATGTTATGGCCGCAGAATTAGATAACGCGAAGAAAGTGTTAGAGAATACCGAAAGACCTTTCACAGCGATTATGGGAGGTGCTAAAATTTCGGATAAGATATTGATTATTGAAAAACTTCTTGATAAAGTGAATCACCTGATCATTGGCGGTGGAATGGCCTACACGTTTTTTAAAGCACTTGGTGGCAATATCGGTAATTCGTTGGTGGAAGAAGATAAGCTGGATCTTGCCAAAGAACTGATTCAAAAAGCAAAAGCTAAAGGTGTAGAACTTCATTTGCCTATCGACTCCATTGTAGCCGATAAGTTTGATGCAAATGCAAACACAAAAGTAGCCAACAATAATGCTATTGAGCCAGGCTGGATGGGATTGGATATCGGACCACAAGCCACTCAGGTTTTTTCCAATGTTGTGGAAGAATCAAAAACCATATTATGGAATGGCCCTATGGGCGTGTTTGAAATGGAGAAATTTGAAAAAGGAACAAAGAGTATTGCCGAAGCCGTAGTTAAAGCCACGTTAAAAGGAGCATTCTCATTGATCGGTGGTGGAGACTCTGCAGCGGCAGTATCCAAATTCGGCTACGAAGATAAAGTAAGTTATGTCTCTACTGGTGGTGGAGCATTGCTTGAATACTTTGAAGGTAAAGTTTTACCAGGCGTTAAGGCATTGGAATAATAAAGGTCTTCGTCAACACGTTAAAGTCAGGTTAATTGCCTGACTTTTTCATTTACTTTGTGTTACTATTTTCTCATCAAGGAATTATAAACCATAACCTTCAATCAAGCATGAAAATGAATACCCTCCTACTATTGGTTACGTTCTTGATTTCCTGCCATGGAAATGATTCAAGCCCCGAAGCAGCTCTCGACATGGCGGCAACAGATGCCAAAATGGTTCAAAGCGTGAACGAATTTGAAAGCACACTGGATGTTCATGATACAGAGCAACCTGCACCAACTACAGAAATTATAGAAAGAAAACTGATTCGCAACGGAGCGCTTGAGTTTCAAACCCAAGAAGTAAAGAAAACCAAGACTGAAATTGAAAAAATCTGTAAAGAATTAAATGCCTACATCTCATCTGAAAGTGAAAATAACTTTGGAGAAAGGCTACAATACAATCAACTAATACGGGTGCCCGCTAATCAGTTTGATGCGCTGGTTGCTCGCCTGGAGCCTCTTGCTCTGAAAATAGAAAACAAAAACATCAGCACGGAAGACGTGACTGAGCAGTTCATCGATGTTGAAGCACGATTAAAAACAAAGAAAGAATTAGAAGCACGCTATAGAGAAATTTTAAAGCTGGCTAAAACCGTTGAAGAAATCGTTTCTATTGAAAGTCAGATTGCCAACGTACGATCTGATATTGAATCGATGGAAGGTCGATTGAACTTTCTCAAAAACCAGGTAGCCTTCAGCACACTCAATGTTAATTATTATGAAATCATTGGTACGGACTTTGGCTTTGCCTCTAAGTTGGTGCAATCCCTTAAGGGTGGTTGGGAAAATTTACTAGCCTTTATTGTTTTCTTCCTTAACCTGTGGCCATTTGTAGTGGGACTTGCCATGTTTTTAATTTGGTTATGGAAAAGGCGAATGAAGGGAAAAACTTCCAAACATTCTTAAACAGATCGAATGTCTGGTGATACTCCTATCGACCTTTTCATATATCCGTTATCCGAATAAGCCTCATCCCGGCCAACAAAAAGCCCCTCGCACGAGGGGCTTTTTATCTTAATCATGATCATCAATCCGCTCAGGCTCAAGACTCCATTTAGCAGGTGAGCGCCATAAACTGGAAAGTAATAATTCGCGCATGAAGATGTATTCCTTTGGCAGCTTGTCATACATCTTTTCAAATAACTCCGCATGTTGTAATAACTCCGCTTTCCATTCTTCGCGATCAATGTCCATGATGCTCTCAAATTGTTCGGGAGTAAAATCAAGTCCTGTCCAATCGATATCATCATAGGTGGGCATCCAGCCGATGGGGCTTTCAACTGCATTGGATTCACCGCGTATCTTCAACAAAATCCATTTTAATATGCGCATGTTGTCGCTGAAGCCAGGCCAGATGAATTTACCTTCAGCATCTTTGCGGAACCAATTCACTCCAAATATGCGTGGTGGTGCTGGCAAGCTTCTTCCAAACTGCAACCAGTGATTGAAATAATCACCCATGTGATAACCACAGAAGGGCAACATGGCAAACGGATCACGTCTTACCTTTCCAACCTCGCCAAACGCAGCGGCTGTTGTTTCTGATCCCATGGTGGATGCAAGATACACACCATATGCCCAGTTTGATGATTGATATACTAAAGGAATAGTAGTGCTTCTTCTTCCACCAAATACAAATGCACTCACCTGCACACCATTGGGATTTTCCCACTCCGGGTCAATAGCCGGATTATTTTTTGCCGCTACTGTAAAGCGACTGTTCGCGTGTGCTGCAGGCTTGCCCGATGTTGGGTCCCACTTTTGGCCTCTCCAATCTATCAGATTTTTGGGCGGTTCCTTTGTCATACCCTCCCACCATACATCGCCATCTTCAGTAATCGCTACGTTGGTAAAAATAGCATCTCTTGAGATGGTGGCCATTGCGTTGGGATTCGTTTTTCCGTTCGTGCCAGGAGCAACACCAAAATATCCAGCTTCGGGATTAATCGCATATAACTTTCCGTCTTTGCCCGGCTTTATCCAAGCGATATCATCTCCTACCGTTGTTACTTTCCATCCATTAAATTCCTTGGGAGGAATGATCATCGCAAAGTTTGTTTTACCACAAGCACTTGGAAATGCTGCGGCTACATAATCTTTCTTTCCATCCGGACTTTGTACACCAACTAATAGCATGTGCTCGGCCAACCAGTTTTCATCGTTGCCCATCACTGATGCTATGCGCAACGCAAAACATTTCTTGCCAAGCAAAGCATTGCCACCATATCCTGAACCATAGGAAACAATCAAACGCTCTTCCGGATAATGAACTATATATTTTACAGTCTGATTGGTGGGCCATTTAGCATCCTCTTGTCCTTCTTTTAAAGGGGCGCCAACGGTATGTAAACATTTTACAAACTCACTGTCATTACCCAGCACATCCATCACACGAGCTCCAACACGAGTCATTAAGTGCATGTTAACCACCACATATTCCGAGTCGGTGATTTCAATTCCTATTTGAGCTATATTTGAGCCCACCGGACCCATGCTGAATGGAATCACATACATAGTCCTGCCTTTCATACAGGCACTCAATAATGGATTGAGTATTTGCTTCATTTGCTTCGGGTCCACCCAATTGTTGGTTGGCCCGGCATCTTCCTTGCGCCTACTACAAATGAAAGTACGATCTTCTACACGAGCCACATCGCTGGGGTCTGAGAAACAAGCAAAACTATTTGGTCGCTTCGCAGGATTCAATCGAATAAAGGTGCCTTTGCACACTAGTTTTTCACACAGAGAATGATACTCATCTACCGATCCGTCACACCAATGGATGTTATCCGGTACGCACAGATCGCTCATCTCTTTTACCCAATTCTTCAATTGTTTATGCTCCACGATATAACTGGCTTTTTCAATCATAGTATTAACCATAAGGATAGAGATAATCTGCTTATTCCAAAGACAAATTAAGCAGGTAAATGATTAAAAAGAAACCACTTCAAACGATTGCAAAGACTATTTTTAATCAGAAGTCAATTCGGTAGGCCAAAACCGGAATAATACCTACCTGGTATCTGGTGTTTATCTTTTTCAAGAAAGTATCGTAGTACTGATAGGCAACATTTTGCTGGTTAGTCAAATTTTGAATATCCAACGATAGCGTGCGGGTGTAACCTGGTTTGTTTTTGCGCCAGCTTACGCGTAGATCGGTTCGGAAATAATTGGGCAATTGCATGATATAACCTTGTGAGTAATCAAGAACAGTATGACCAGCGAGTGCTGAAGTAGCCTCATCAATAGTAGCTTGTCTCAAGCCACCGGTATAAAGTACACGGGCGTGAACACCAAATGATTTATTGGTCTTCTTCCATTCTTTACCTCCTAACAAACTACTAGTAAATCTCCCATTGAATCGTGAGTCGACATACGTTGACCCTACTTTATATTCTGATTGAAATACCGAACCCGTAATAATAAAATAAACATCACCATAAAATCTTTTTTCGACTTGTGTTTCCACACCATAATTTCTTCCTTTTCCATCGTTCACAAAATTTCCTTTTTCATATTCATCCCATTGGTTAATAAGTGAATAACGATTCAAGGTGGGAACATCAAACAGTTGATGATAATATACCGATGAAACCATATTCAAATCATATGGAAGTTTTGTTTTCCATTCGAGCGATAGCTGATTACTCTTCGTGAAATTCAAATTCTTGTTTTGTTCCATCACGTAAATAAAACTCTGCTGCAACTGGCTGGATAAACTGTATGAGAATGTTACCAGATTACTGTTCCAGACTCTTGATAGACTAGCCCGGGGCTCCAGTGAGGATTGGCCATTATAACTGAAGTTCACATAACGCATCCCGGCACCAAAATTAAACTGTCCAACGGATTGCGACCATGCGATATACGGTTGCCAAAGTAATCCAATTACCCCTCCTCTATAGTTAGGTGTGAATATGTTGATGTCTAACTGTGTAACTGTCTTCACATTCATATCATCGTTCCTATAATTTGCACGTAAGCCTGCTTCAATGAATCCTTCCTTTCCGATTTTTCTAGTACCTTTAATAAAACCGGAAAGCAGTGAGCGCTGTGTGGAGTAGTTTTCCGTATAAACATTAGGAAAAGGAACTGCCGTTCCCTGCGATTTACGTTCCTGATCCTGACCTGAGAAAGAAGCTCCAACACTCAAAGCCATCCAACCCGGCTTGAATTGATTGAGTAATCCAATTCCATAAACCTTGCCGCTATAGTTAATAGTATAACGATCTTTTTCTTCTTCCCACTCATTTTCAGATTTTGCTTTAAAATCATTAGAACTAATGCCACCAAATCCAAATGCAGAAAGATTACCGCCTTTGGCACCTGGCAAGGTTAAATGAAAAGAGAAATCCTGAAAACTGATTGACTCACCTCCAAAATCAACACCCATTTTGGACAGAAGCCCAACGGTTGAATAGCGGTAATTAACTAAAAACGAACTCTTCTTTAATTTAGGTAGAGGTCCTTCTGCTGCCATATCTAAACCAATCAAACTTGCTTGAGCGGTATATTGCATTTTATCGGAACTCCCCGGTCTCAAAGTCATATCCATGGCACCTGAAAGAGCATTGCCATATTGCACGGGCATGGTGCCAGAATAAAAATCAGTGCGATCCAACAACTGAGCACTTAACACATTTACACCTCCACCGCTGGAAATGGGCTTATCGCTGAAAGTACCGGCATTGGCAAGATGGTTAGGATTGATGATATCGAGTCCCTGCAATCGCCATAAAATTCCATTGGGAGAATATCCTTTTACAACGATGGAGTTAGCCTGATCATTAGTGGCAACCACACCAGGATATGAAGTGAGCATACGAACCGGATCAAAGAAGTTGGCGGGCACACGCAGTGTTTTCTCGATAGAAATGGAGGTCGTGTTCGTTAAGGAAACTGACTGCGGACTGATAACTACTTCTTCCAGCATGCGTTGAGATTCCTGAAGAAATATTTCGAGGGATTGTTTCTTTCCTGATACGACTAATAATTCGCTTTCAAAGGAGAGATACCCAGTAAATGACGTAACCAATTTATATCGCCCCGGTTCCACATCTTTTATTAAAAATGATCCAAGCGAATCGGACACCGCACCTTTTATTAATTCACTTCCGCTGTAAAGCGATACATTGGCTTGTGAGATGGGTTGTTGCGAGAGCGATTCTTTTATTCTTCCAATAATCGACTGCGAAAGATTTTGACCCACTACATGTGAAACTCCCGTCAGAAGAATGATAAAAAAAAGTGCTATTCTCTTCATAAGAAAAAAAAGAAAATACCTCTTCATTAGCATGATCATGAAGAGGCATTATAAAAAAATTATAAGATAGTCTTGAGATAGTTAATGCTATTCTTCGTGCCTTCCATCGGAGTAGTAGGATAAGTTTCCTGCTCGATAAAAAAATTCCTGAGACCTGATTGTTTTGCTTTGGTAAATAAGTTTTTGAAATCAATCGTTCCAGTGCCCACATCCGCATTTCTATCAGGGTTTGATTTATCCATGTCTTTCACATGCCATAACTGGAAGCGTCCAGGATATTTTTCAAAATAGGCAGATGGATCATATCCTGCTCTCACTACCCAGAAGATATCCATCTCCCAAGTCACCAGTTTTGAATCAAGTTGTTCGAGCATAGTATCCATAACAATCTTACCTTCCACTTTCTCAAATTCAAAAGCGTGATTGTGATAGCCCATTTGCAAACCATATTTATTTGCCACCTCTCCTGCTTTGTTAAGCGTATCACATGTCTTTTTTAAGACATCCAATGAACTGTAATACTGTTTATCCATCCATGGTACGACTACATAACTTTGTCCGAGTGCTTTCGCATCTTCACACGCTTTATCCCAGCCCTTGGTAGTCATGTCAATTCCATAGTGGCCGCTCACCGTTTTCATTCCAATGCTTTTCATGAACGAACCAAACTCTGCCACAGGCATTCCAAATAACTTACCATCTTTATAGCCATAGGTTTCTGCCTCCGTATAACCCATAGAGGCCACCGAAGTTAATACGCCTTTCACATCACTCATGATCACATCGCGCAACGTGTACAACTGCAAGCCAATGGGTGATTGCTTTTTAGCTTCCGTCAAAAAAGAAGGAAGTGTTAGTATGCCTGCTGCCGCAATGGAAGAGGTTTGAATAAATCTTCTACGGTTCATAATTTCTCTTTTTTTTAGTACTACTTACCCAGCACCAACTGCACCAGTGAGAAAAGGTCACCCTCACCAGCCTTCTCATTTATAAATACCAATACCAAATCATGTTTTCCAGCCACTGGCTTAAATGAAATGCCAGAAGGTCTCATGAATACACCCGACTGCACTTCCATCTTTGGAGAATTTGCAAAACTTACTGTTCCTAATTTTGTTCCTTCTGTCGAATCGAGCCACACTTCTATTTCTCCACCTTTAACAGCTCCTATTTCCACCACAGCAAAATTAAGTTTACCTGCACCGGTTAAGTCAACTTCCTTGAATTTCGCTGAAGAATTATGTTTGACGTTTTCAACAAAATCATATCCAGCGGCACTCGCCTTTCGGGCTCCTCCATTCAAATCTGTTGCATCTACCATGCTTAAGGCAGGAGACTTATAAATAAATTGATTGGTCGTTGAAAGCGATGGCATCCCATTCGCACCATTATCCTCATAGGTTACTGTGAGCACGTAGGCCGATGACGCGGTAGGGCCGGGTGGTGGCATCAGGGAGAAGTTTGCTTTTCCACTCAACGGAAGACTTACTACTTTTTCTTCATTGGCCAGCGATAAAACATATTCCACCATTTGCACAGCTTGTCCTTTCGATAATTGCGGGTGAGCCGCCATAGCTACATCTCCCCAAACACCAGCGCCTCCTTTTAGTACTTTATCACTCAGCACTTCTACAGCCCTCACATCCTTTGCATAGCGCTTAGCCACATCGCGATAAGCCGGGCCGGCAGATCTTTGGTCAATTAAGTGACACGACTTGCAATCACTTTCTGCAATTAATAATTTACCGGGCAACTCAGAGCGCTGATGTCCTTGAGCAATTTTTGTTATGTCGTAGCCTTGTGGATGAAAGTCTAATGTAGTCAATACTCGATCAGCAAAAATTTTGCCCTCAGTTGTACTACCATCTTCTTTATCAGTAATTACAATTTTGTAATTGGAGAAACCACCTGGTAAAAAACGATCACCACCTTCTATACTTATTTCGATCACGGGAGGTTCATTGCCAGCAATCACAGTTACTTCAGTGGTTGATTTAGCCCCTTTTGCATCCGTTACTGTTAGCTTAGGTCTATAGATACCAGCTTTATCAAATGTGAATGAGAAATTTCCGTTTTCACTTTTCAATACCTGTCCTTTAATTTCTAATTCATAAGTAACTTCATCACCATCAGGATCTGTTGTTTCACCGGCCGAAAAATCAACACTAAGTGGTGTCGCTCCCGAGTTTTTATTAGTCTTCAAAGAAGCTAGCGGCACGCGATTACCCGGATTGAAATCGATACGCGATAAGCGTGAATCCAGATTTTGCTTGAACCATGCTGTACCATACTCCAGTGTATACAATTTTCCATCAGGACCATACGCCATATCAATGGTATTGTTAAACTGTGTGCCGTCCATAAAGGATTCTATATCCTTGATAGCACCTTTGTCATCCATCGTAACAAGACGCATCCAGTTACGTATCCAGTCGTAGATGATCAGTTTACCATCCATATAATCAGGGAATGAACCGTCTTTGCCTTTATAATTTTCAGAGTAATAAACAGGTCCAGCCATAGCGTTTCGTCCACCTGTTTTTACTAATGGAAAATCAGGTGACTCTGCATAAGGATACCAGATAAATGGAGGGCTGACCGGTGGTAATTCAATTTTACCTGTATTATTCGGTGACGAATTGATCGGTTTTAATGGATCATGCCGGGACCCTACAGTCTTTTTCTCAAAGTCATATTTTGCGTAAGCGTAATTTCCTCCAACGAATAAAGGCCAACCAAAATAACCTGCTTTCTGCGCCTGATTTAATTCATCATAGCCACGAGGGCCACGTTCTGGATCATCATTTCCTGCATCAGGCCCCACTTCACCCCAATACAAGAAACTGGTTTTTTGATCAATAGAAATTCTGTACGGATTACGATTCCCCATTACATAAATTTCGGGGCGTGTTTTTTCTTCACCTTTAGGAAAAAGATTTCCTTCCGGAATGGAATAGGTTCCATCGGGCTCTGGATGTATCCTTAAAATCTTTCCACGCAAATCATTGGTATTTGATGATGATCCTTGTCCATCAAACGTGCTTCTTCCTTGCCTTTCATCAGCAGGGCTATAACCATCCGACTCAAATGGACTGACGTTATCACCTGATGAAACATAAAGATTTTTATTTGCGTCAAACACAATTGATCCACCTGTATGACAGCAATTCAATCGTTGTGTAGCCACTTCCAGCATTTGCTTCTCAGAACTCTGGTCTATTTTTTCACCATCAAATATAAATCGCGACAGCACGTTGGCTGATTTCTCGGGGTGTGAATAATAAATATAAAGCCACTTATTGGTTTCAAAATCCGGATCGTGGGCAAGGCCCAGCATACCATCTTCAAATTTTGTGTTCACATTAAAGTTGTTGATCACGTAGATGGAATCATTTTTAGGATTGTACATCCTCACTGCGCCTTTTCGTTCGAGAAAAATGATTCGGCCATCAGGAAGAATATCCATTTCGGTTGGTTCATCAAAGAAAGAACCGAGCACTACTTTCGTGAAGCGATTGGATTCTGGTTTCTTTTTCTCTCTGGCTTTCGAAAAATCAGGTTTGCTTTCTCCCATAGCATAAAGAATTCCCTGGTAAACATGGTCCAGAAACAAGGGATCTGCATAAGACTCATTCGTATGACCCATGCCAGTGTAAAATGAACGACCACCGTCAAAATCATGATACCATGCTATTGGATGATTGTCACCATTTTCTCCGCCTTCGTAGGAAGTTTCATCCAACATAAATATAGGAATGATATCATCTGATATTTTTTTATAGTTGTACAATTCATCTGTACGAATCCATTCGTCAGGTAAATTGACACCATCTCCAAACGGCTTCACTTTTTTGAATTTTGCCTCCTGTGTCTTGGGATGACTTTTAAAATAAGCTCCTACTAACTTTCCATACCACCACCAGTCGTACTCGGTATCCGCGGCAGCGTGAATACCTACAAAACCTCCACCACCTTGAATGAAACGCTTGAATACATTTTGCTGTGCGTCATCCAGTACATCCATGGTGGTACTTAAAAACACAACGGCTTGATATTTTTTAAGATTCTCCTCGGTGAAATCTTCCGCCATTTCAGTAGTGTCTACAGCAAAACCTTTCTCCGCACCCAATTTTTGTAAAGCGGCTTTCCCAGCGGTGATCGATTCGTGTCGGTATCCTTTCGTTTTGGAAAAAACCAGCACTCGAGGAGATTCCTGTTTACACGAGAAAAAAAGCACGAGCATTGCCAGCGCAGTAATTATTCTTTTCATTTTAGAGTATGAGAGGCCGAAAGGCCGTTAAAATTATTTAAGTTCTTTGATTTTTATGTTACGATACCAAACCTGATCACCATGATCCTGTAAGGAGATATGACCCTTTGTGAATTTTCCGAACTCAGCCATGCTTTTGAACTTGCTGCCGGCCACGAGTTGATCCCACTCCGGAGTGTGCATGGTGAACTCAACGGTCTTCACTCCGTTTAGCCAAAACTCATAGTGACCTTTGTTCGCAATAATTTTAGCTTGATTCCACTGACCATCCGGTTTTACGGTTTGCGTTTTACATGAAATTAAATCATATAAATCTCCTGCACGATGCTTGATTATTTTTGAATCAGGATGACAGTTGTTGTCTAGCACCTGCATCTCAGGGCCTGTATGCCATACAGCTTCGTTCGAGGCTCCTTCCTGCACATTGAAGATCACTCCACTATTACCACAGGCCTGAATTTTCCACTCCAGGCTTAGTTCATAGTTTTCATATTCTCCTTCGGTGAGTATATCACCTCCACCTACTGTGTGTCCATCTTTCTTTTTAGATGTATCAAGGTGCAATGCATCTTCGCTTACTACCCATGCACTGCCAGCGGTTTTACTTTTAAAATTTCTCCAATTATTCAGTGTCTTTCCATCAAACAATAATTTCCATCCTTCATTCTTTTCCTCTTTGGTAAGTGCATTGGGCGCTTGCGCAAATACAAATCCGGTAGAAAGCATGAATAAGAAAATCAAATATCGTTTTGTCATATTAATGTTCCTTTTCTCCATCCAGTGATAAAACATAACGTGCCATTTTCTCTGCATCAGCCTGAGTGATATCAGGATGAGGAGTCATCGGTATCTCGCCCCAAACGCCTGATCCTCCACTGACAATCTTAGTGGCCAACAGTGTTACGCTAGCCTGCGTGAAATCATACTTCTTGGCTACATCTGTATGCGATGGCCCTATGATTTTATTGGTTGGATGATGGCATGTCTTGCAATCACTTGCCTTTACCAATGATTCACCTTGCGCGACAGGATCCAATGCAGCAACAGGATCGGCACTCTCATCAGGGGTGCCATAATCTTCTGCGTTAGCACTTTCTGCTTTCTTTGATCCACATGATATAACTACGATGAATAGGACAATTGCAATAAGAGTGTTTTTAATTTTATTCATAAGGTTAATTAGTTAATGATACCTAATACTTTTTTATTGAGCATTGGATTTTTTCCGGTGGAAGCGAAATCATCAAATGCTTTCTCTGTAACTCTGATGATATGATCTTTAATAAATGGAGCTCCTTCAGCAGCGCCTTGCTCGGGGTGTTTGATGCAACACTCCCACTCTAACACGGCCCAACCACTATAATTATACTGAGCGAGCTTAGAGAAAATACCTTGAAAGTCTACCTGTCCATCGCCTAATGAGCGGAATCTTCCAGGACGGTCTACCCAATCCTGATAGCCTCCATACACTCCACTCTTACCTGTTGGATTAAATTCAGCATCCTTCACATGAAACATCTTAATAAAAGAATGATAGTGGTCTATGTATTGAAGATAGTCCAGTTGCTGAAGAACGAAGTGACTTGGATCGTATAGGATATTAGCACGAGTATGTTTTCCGGTTGCTTCCCAGAAACGCTCGAAGGTGATACCATCATGCAAGTCTTCGCCCGGGTGAATTTCATAGCACACATCGACACCCACCTTATCGAATGCATTCAATATCGGAAGCCAGCGTTTTGCCAGTTCTTTGAAACCATCTTCTACCAAACCGGCAGGGCGCTGTGGCCAGGGATAAACCGTGTGCCACATCAATGCACCTGAGAAGGTCGCATGCGCATTCAAGCCCAGATTCTTGCTTGCCTTTGCTGCATACTTCAATTGATTTACTGCCCACGCTGTGCGTTCTTTTGGTTTGCCATGAACAGACTTCGGTGCGAAGCCATCGAACATCACATCGTAGGCCGGGTGCACTGCCACCAACTGGCCTTGCAAGTGTGTAGAAAGTTCTGTGATTTGTAAACCACATGACTCTACAGTTTCGCGAATTTCATCGGCATAATCTTTACTCTCAGCTGCTTTCTGTAAGTCGATACAACGTGCATCCCAGCTGGGTATTTGCACACCTACATAACCTAACGAAGAAGCCCATTTGCAAATGGATTTAAGATTATCATAGGGAGCTTCATCGCCCATAAACTGAGCGAGAAAAATTCCAGGTCCTTTTACTGTTTTCATAAAATTTAGATTTCAAATTTTGTCCACTTCTCCGTACTCTGTCCACTCTTCACCACATTTTCGATAAAGGCCATGCCGCGTATTCCATCTTCTACTGATGGAAAGTCAACTACTGCAGGCGGCTCAGTTCCATCAATTCTTGCGGACAAAGATAAAGCGAAATTCCTGTATAGGTTTCCAAATGCTTCGAGATAACCTTCAGGGTGACCAGCCGGAGTACGTGTATTGAATGCGGCCTCTGGTGTGATGAATCCATTACTGCCTGCACGCAAAATCTGTGTTGGTTTATCCAGCCATTTTGCAAGTAGTGTGTTGGGTTCTTGTTGTGACCATTCTATTCCACCGAGTTCACCATAGATGCGGATCTTCAATGCGTTCTCTTCACCCGCTGCGACCTGAGATGCCATAAGCACACCGGCAGCACCATTATCAAATTTTAGCAAAACGTTGCCATCATCATCTAAGGCACGGCCTGATACCATAATATTAAGATCAGCACACATGTGAGTGATCTTCAAGCCGGAAATAAGTTCTGCAAGATGCGCAGCATGTGTTCCAATGTCGCCCATAGCCCCAGCTTTTCCTGATCGCTTAGGGTCAGTTCTCCATGCAGCCTGTGCATTCCCTTCGCGCTCACTCATTTTACTTAACCATCCTTGTGGATAATCCACTAAAATCTTACGAATTTTTCCCAAAGCACCTTCGCGCACCATGGCACGGGCTTGTCGTACCATAGGATAACCAGAATAGGTATGTGTGAGGCACAGTAAAAGCCCCGTCTCTTCTACTTTTTTCTTCAATTGTTTCGCCTCATCCAAGGTAAACGTCATGGGCTTCTCAATCACCACGTGAAATCCTTTCTCCAATGCCAGCATAGCCGGAGCAAAGTGTGCAAAGTTGGGTGTAACGATGGTAACAAAATCAATGCGTTTGTCGGCAGGAAGTTTACTTTCCTTCTCAATCATTTCTTCAAATGTGGTATAGGTGCGATCTTCTGCCAGAAAAAGCATCTTTCCACTGTCCATTGCCACTTCAGGATTTATACTTAATGCACCAGCAACAACTTCAATAAGTCCGTCCATGTTGGCAGCCAGTCGGTGAATGGATCCGATGAAAGCATCTTTGCCTCCACCCACCATTCCCATGCGTAATTTGCGATTCATAGTATTAAACGTTTTTTAAGTTTGAAAAGTAATAATTTTTGTACTACATGTAATGATAAAATTGATAAGCGGAGATCAGATGAATTTGTTAATCAGATTCTCAAAATACTCCTGCTTACCACTTCTTTGTTCAGGTTCGCCATGTTGATGAGCCAGCTTGCTCAGATCTTGCAGCGTCAGATTTCCGCGCTCGAATTGTTTGCCTTTGCCAGCATCAAAAGAAGCATAGCGCTCCTTTCTTAAGTTTTGATATTCTCCGTTTTGCAAAATGGCATTAGCTGCAAGTAAAGCCCTGGCAAACGTATCCATGCCTCCAATGTGTGCATAGAAAATATCGGCAAGATCAGTAGAGTTTCTTCTCGTCTTGGCATCAAAGTTAACCCCTCCAGTTTTGAAACCACCAGCCTGAAGGATTACTAACATTGCTTCGGTGATTTCATTAAGGTTATTAGGAAACTGGTCTGTATCCCATCCGTTTTGATAATCTCCGCGGTTGGCATCCATGCTTCCCAACATACCTGCATCCGCTGCTACTTGAAGTTCGTGCTCAAACGTATGTGAAGCCAGTGTAGCATGATTCACTTCTATATTCAATTTAAAATCATCCATCAGGTTAAACTGACGAAGGAATGACAAACAGGTAGCCGCATCAAAATCATATTGATGTTTGCTGGGCTCCATCGGTTTAGGCTCAATATAGAACGGACCTTTAAAACCATTTCTTCTGGCATAGTCACGCGCCATATGGAGGAATTGCGCCATGTGTTCCTGTTCACGCTTCATATTTGTGTTGAGTAAAGACATATAGCCCTCACGACCTCCCCAGAATGTGTAGCCTGCTCCACCCAATTCAATGGTTGCATCTAGGGCAATCTTCACCTGATTTGCTGCATAACAAACCACATTAAAGTCGGGGTTGGTGGCGGCACCATTCATATATCTTGGATTGGAGAACAAATTTGCTGTGCCCCATAACAATTTTACACCAGATGCTTTTTGTTTTTCTTTCGCGTAATCCACAATGATGCGCATGCGTTTCTCTGATTCTTTCAGCGTTGCACCTTCTTCCACTAAATCGTAATCGTGGAAGCAATAGAAGGAAGAACCAATTTTTGTGATGAACTCAAATGCTGCATCCATTTTGTCCAGACTGCGCTGCACAGCATCAGTGGATGTAGACCATGGAAAGTTTTTTGTTCCAGGACCAAACGGATCGCCCCCTGTGCCACAGAAGGTATGCCAGTACGCAATGGCAAAACGGAAGTGTTCTTCCATGGTTTTTTTGCCTACCCTCTGCTTAGGATTATAATAACGAAAGGCCATCGGATTATCTGAATCCTTGCCTTCAAACTTGATTCGGCTGATGCCTTTAAAATAAACTTTGTTTCCGGTTGTCACTTTCATAGTTGTAGTATTAAAAGATTCCCAATATAATGGTTGAAAATTAATTACTTTGGATCTTTGATGCTAACGCTGTTATGAGATTCCTTCTTTTTGTTCTACTGTTCATAATCAGCGTTTCTGTTTTCCCTCAAAAAAAGAATGAAGCCTACCGGCTAAATATGCATCGCGCCACTGCACCTATTGTTGTCGATGGCATTTTAGATGAACCTGATTGGCTTTCTGCCGATGTGGCCACTGATTTTTTCATGATCACCCCCATGGATACCAGTTTTGCCCGTGTTCGCACAGAAGTTCGCATGGCTTACGATAATGAAAATCTTTATCTGATCGCGATTAATCATCATGCTGTTCCAGGGCCATACATGGTAGAATCATTGCGCAGGGATTTCGCCTTTGGCAAGAACGACAACTTCCTTTTGTTTATGGATCCTTTTGAAGACCAGACCAATGGATTTTCATTTGGTGCCAACGCGGCCGGTGCCCAATGGGATGGCATTATGTATGAAGGTGGCAAAATTGATCTGAGCTGGGATAATAAGTGGGTATCGGAAGTAAAAAATTATGATGATAAATGGGTATTTGAAATGGCCGTTCCCTTCAAATCCATCCGCTACAAAAAAGGAATAACCGAATGGGGAATTAATTTTAGTCGATTGGATCTGAAGACCACCGAAAAATCGGCTTGGGCACCCGTGCCGCGTCAATTTCCTTCTGCTTCACTAGCCTATACAGGAACGCTAATGTGGGACGAAACTCCGCCACAGGTGGGAGCCAATGTGTCGATCATCCCGTATGCTTTAGGTGGCACTTCCTCCAATTATGAAAAAGGAACACCTACTGAATATCGCAGTGACATTGGGGCTGATGCCAAGATTGCCGTCACCTCCTCCATTAATCTTGATCTTACCGTAAACCCCGACTTCTCGCAAGTTGATGTGGACAGGCAAGTGACTAACCTGGAGCGATTTGAATTATTTTTCCCAGAGAGACGCCAATTTTTTTTAGAGAATGGAGACCTGTTTGCCAACTTTGGATACGCTACAATACGTCCATTCTTCTCCAGGCGCATCGGTTTAGGTGTGCCCATTAAATATGGCGCTCGTCTAAGCGGAAAGTTGAATAAGAACTGGCGCATTGGTGCTATGGATATGCAGACCGGAAAAGTAACACAGACCGATTTGCCAGAACAAAACTTTGCCGTGGTTGCCGTGCAACGAAGAGTATTTGCCCGATCAAACATCGGTATGATCTTCGTGAATAAAGAATCCTTGAATTATGCACCCAGCACTGATCCGAATATACCTGTATACTCCAAATACAATCGCAACATAGGATTAGAATACAACCTCGCCTCGTCCAATAATATGTGGACGGGTAAGGCATTAATTCTCAAATCATTCAAACCTAAAAATGAAGGAGAAGATTTTACACAGGCTGCCAATCTTACCTATGCTAGTCGGAAGTGGGTGATCACCTGGCAGCACGAATATGTGGGTAAAAATTATTTAGCTGAAGTGGGATATGTTCCTGATAACGTGCCTCGCCCGGGATACTTCAAAATGAATCCTCAAGTAGGATACTTATTTTTTCCAAAGAGTAAACACATTCTCAGTCATGGACCAAAGTTTAATTCCAGCTTATACTTCAACACATCGTTGAAGCCTACCGATAATGAATCATATGTAGTGTATGGTTTAAATTTCCGTAAGCTGAATGTGTTGAATGTTTGGTTGGCAAATAATTATGTAGAATTGCTGAGGCCTTTTGATCCTACCAATTCGGGTAAAGTCTTGCTGGCAGCAGGAGGTAAACATCAATGGCAGGCCTTTGGAGTTGAATATACATCCAAACCACAGAGTGTGTTCACCTACTCATTTACTACGCGCTATGGTGGATATTATGCAGATGGCACACGATTAAATTTTACCACCGATGTAGGATATCGTTTTCAGCCCTATGTGAGTGTGGGGATAAGTTCGAGTTATAACAAGATCAAAATGCCAGAGCCATGGGGAAAAACCACATTTTGGTTGATAGGGCCACGTGTTGATGTTACGATGACCAACAAATTATTCTTCACAGCTTTTGCTCAGTATAATGAACAGCAAAATAATGTTAATCTTAATACGCGCATTCAATGGCGCTATCGACCAGCTTCAGATTTATTTATCGTATATACGGACAACTACTTCCCTGAAACTTTCGCAGTGCGCAACCGTGCCTTGGTGATTAAGTTTACCTATTGGTGGAATGTTTAGGTGGAAAATGGTACTAACCTTATATAGATTGTTAGTTTTCTACTTTATTCACTTCCGCAACTTTTCTCTTTAAATTTTTAAAGGATGCATACGGACCTTCAGCCATAGCGATATTTACGAGCCAGGGAGGAACTGAACCACCAGGATCAATTTTGAGATTATAAACAATCTTTAACGAAATGTCATTGACAACTTGAATATGATAGGTGGAGAAGAAGTAAGGCACACGGATAAACCCTTCACGTAGTGGCAGATCTGTCGCTATCGTATGAATTACAATACTGATTTGATCTGGTGCGGCATCCCTGTTCACCTTTAATTTCATAATCAACTCACGATCATCCACTGGCCATGGAGCATCTACTTCCGACTGATAATTCATTTCCGTGTCATTGATTCTCTCCAGTTGTTTCGCGCTAATCATGTTGTATTGCCAATTTGGATAATCTTCAAAATCAAAGATGAATTCCAAAAATTGATTGATGGATGTGTTTTCAAGCATAACTTCAGCCCGGAGCGTTTTGAATTTTTCATTGGTTGATTTACACACATACACCTTAATGCCATCGTTGTTCTTCTTAAGATCGCAGTCATCCATTTGAGCAAAACAGAACGATGGCAAAAGATAGGCGAGCATATAAATCAATTTGCTATTCATGGTTCATCTCCTCACTGCACTTTTAACTCTGGTATTCGTTTACTTTTATCAAATGTACAAGTTCAGATTCTTAAGTTAATCTGAATAATTAAGATCGCTTCATTGAATTTATTACCAGTGATAAAACCAATTACTGAAAATCTTCCAAAATTCAAACTTATAAAAGTTCATCACCTAATAATGATAGAGCAACAAGACTAACAAAGCAAAAGGAAAAACATTCCATCGCTGGTGTGCCTTCCAATCCCAAAAACTCAATCCAATCAGCATCAGGTCAGCTATGGCAAAGCCCACCACGGGGGCAATGGGATTTTGT
Organism: Bacteroidota bacterium; assembly: GCA_947470895.1. Taxonomy (GTDB): domain Bacteria; phylum Bacteroidota; class Bacteroidia; order Cytophagales; family Cyclobacteriaceae; genus ELB16-189. Next base: position 16,923 of record CANIVF010000023.1, on the reverse strand, counting down.
TCGATGGTAGGAAGGTAGTGCGCGATAGACGGAAGATAAATACCGATGATTCTATCGGTAACCGGAGTAACCATCGGGAAGATGGTACAAATCATATAGCGTGCATGAATGGTAGGTTTCTTCCTATGATAAATGGCCAGTCCATAAAAAATCGCGAAAGCCAACAGCGCATTGAGTACCAACGCTTCAAAGAAAAAATCCATGGTGTCTAACGTGGGGGTAACAAGCAATCGATTATGAAGCAGATCTATTGTAGTATAAATCAATACAGGAATCAGCACATAGGAAAATGTACCCATTGTTTTATGTAATCTGAATTGATTTGTTCGTATCAGGTAAGGTTGCAAGATCAGCATAGAACACCAAAGTAACAACGTAATACCATGGGCATGCATTCTATAATTATCCTGATCAAACAGCCTGGTGAAATACGTGAACCAAAAGGCCGAGAGCATAAAAAAGAAGAATACGAGAAAATAGAGATAGCTTCTTTGATAGAGTTTCTTTTCTAATTTCATAGATCAATTAATACTACTTTTTATTTGACAGATGTAATGTCCATAGCTCACCGTAGTAGATTTCACCGGCATCTACCAATTCCCGAACTACTTCGATAAATAATTCTTTGTCTTTGGGATCCACCAACGTTTCAAGCTCTTCCACCGCTACCGATTTCTGCCCAAGTAAATACTTGATCTGGTTTTCATAATCATGAAGTGCTTCAAGGTTTTCACGCTTCTTCTTTTTTATACACACATCACACATACCACATACTTCGTCCGTCACCTCATCAAAATATTCCTGGATCAATTGCATGCGGCACCGATAATCTTGCTCTACATAATTAATCATCGCTTCCATCTTGGCAAAATGGAGATCCCTCCTTCTGTCAAACTCTACGATGTCGATGGGAAGGCGATCGGCATCCTGACGTGGAAGAATAAAAGTTATCTTTGGGCTTTCGTTCTTTGGCTCATACACCATCAATTGAAGCTTATGGAGTTGTTCCAGTTCAATCCTCACTTCCTGAGCCGTGAGTTTCATAACCTGAGCAATCTGGCTTTCCGAAATGGTGGTGAAATCCGTATACAATTCGCCACCATACAATCGCATTAAGGTCTTGATCAGCAAATCATATCGCACATGAGCTACCTGAAATTCATAGAGGCGTTTTTTATCCATTGAGATATGAAGCACCGATGGACGATAAAAACTTTCATTCAATTCGATGAGACCAAACTCTTCCAGCTTTTTAAGCACCGGGTAAACGGTAACTAATTTCATGTCGAACCTTTTACAGAAGACATCAATTTCAAAATCATAGCTCTCACCCTGACTACTTCCCAGGGCAATCTGATAATAGTTTGCCAAAGCCTGATAAACGATCTTCAATTGATCTATATCCGGTTGTGATTGTTTCACTTTGTTGCGCAAGCCCAATACATCCACTTCGTGAAAAACAATGGCCGCATAAGATCGAATGCCATCACGCCCGGCCCGGCCTGCCTCCTGATAATACGATTCAAGATTTTCAGGCAAATCCATATGCACTACCACACGCACATCGGCTTTGTTAATGCCCATACCAAAAGCATTCGTGGCCACCATCACGCGACTTCGATTAGTAATCCATTCATCCTGACGTGTCATGCGCTCGGCATGATTCAATCCGGCATGATAGTACGTGGCAGAGATGCCACTCTTCTCTAAAAACTTTGCCAGTGCTACTGTTGTCTTGCGCGAGCGCACATATACGATGGCTGCTCCACTTACTTTACGTAGTATTTCCAACAACTTTTTTTCCTTCGTCTCAGTCTTCCTGACAACAAATGAAAGATTATCGCGAGCAAAACTTTTTTGAAATACCTGTGCCGACTTTAACTCCAACTTACTGATGATATCTTCCTTCACTAATCGAGTAGCTGAAGCGGTGAGGGCAATGAATGGTACATCGGGTTTTACCTTTCGAAGTTCCGCAATCTGCAGATAGGGTGGTCTGAAATCATAACCCCATTGTGAAATGCAGTGCGCTTCGTCAATAGCTACCATGTTCACATTCATCTTCTTTACCCGCTCCTGAAAAAGTTCAGTTTGTAAACGTTCGGGCGATAGGTAAAGAAACTTGATGTTTCCATAAGCGCAATTATCAAGCGTGATGTCAATTTCACGTTTATGCATGCCTGAATGAATCGACACCGCTGCAATACCCAATTGCTTTAATTGCTTCACCTGGTCTTGCATCAACGCAATAAGCGGAGTGATTACAAGACAGATTCCTTCCTGCATCATCGCCGGCACCTGAAAGCAAACAGATTTACCACCTCCCGTAGGAAGAATGGCAACCACATCCTGCTTGTTCATCACCGCTTCAATAATTTTATCCTGTGGTGCACGAAACTGTGAGTAGCCCCAATACTGCTTAAGAATTTCTGAGGAAGTCACCACTTCAAATCTTGTTTATTCAAAAATGCTGCAATACCTGCCTTGCAATCTTCTGTAGCCCTCGCATGAGCATTCATGGTGGCAGCTTGCTCCAAGCCCTCTTCCAGTGATACGGATTGAACTTGAGCAATCAGTTGCTTTGTCAATTGCATCGATTGCCCTGAGTTGGATTCGACCAGGTTAGATACAAATTCAAAGACAGATTGTTCCAGAGCCTCTGCATTCACCACCTGATTGATGAGGCCCCGTGTCAATGCTTCTTGTGCCTTAATCACTTCGCCAGTGAGTAAAAGTTGTTTGGCTTTATGCTCTCCTATTTTACGGATCAGAAATACTGATACCAATGCGGGGATAAATCCAATCTTCACTTCGGTATAACCAAACTTAGCTTCAGGCACGGCAAAGGTAAAATCACAAACCGTTGCTAATCCACAACCACCCGCGAGCGCGTGACCTTGCACTTGGGCAATGACTACCTTCTTTAACTGATAGATTTTCAGAAACAGATTTTTGAGTTGTCGGGAGTCTTCAAGATTTTGCTCAAAAGAAAAATTCTGAAGTTGCTGCAGATAAGCCAAATCGGCACCAGCACAAAATGCTTCTCCTGCCGCTCTTAATACTATTACCTTAACAGATGAATCCTGTTCCGCTTTATCGAAAGCATCGGTTAATTCAATTACTAATTCATGGCTTAACGCATTTCGTTTTTCCGGACGGTTCAATGTGATGTAGCCCACACGATCTTTCACTGTATAAATAACCAGACTCATATCACTCAGTTAAAACAAATGCACCATCTTCCAAAACAGTGTGCAAAGAAATGTTCTTCTTCGCACAAAACTCCTTCCATTGTTTAATATACCAACTGGAATTACTTCCATCCAGAATTACTTTCTTTACGTTCAGAGGGTTAACCAATTTATTTGTATTAATGGAATTTTTAGCAACGACAAGATAATCCATTTCGGCCAATTCGGGTAACGAATAATTCTTATGCTGAATAAAGGCAATAGAATTTCCATTCCAATGAGATACACTCACTCCTTTTTGCAGTTCCTTTTTAAAAGGCAAGTTGGTGTAAACCATCTCGACTCCGCTATTAAGGTGGTTGGGCCGGATATGAAAGCGCATCCTTTCCTGATCGTGCAGCAAAGCCGAATCGCCCATGAAATAACTCTGACCGTTATCAATCCACTCCATGGCCGAAAACCCATTTACACTATAGACCACAAATTGCCTGCGGTCTACTGAATCATTGAAATGAAACCATTGGGTAACGATCAGGACGATTGAACAAACTCCTGAAAGGCATAACCAGCCTAGCGACTTGAACTCAACCAAGAAAATCAAACCGAGCAAAAAAATCATGAGCAGCCAACATTGCGTTGTAGTGAGATGTATTTCTTCGATAAGACTAAACGGCATATCTTCCACATAAAAAACAATCCAGTTGAGGCCCTTAATCATGTAGGTTAATATTATCCCCATTAACCAAGCCGCTAATGACCACGCACTGATCACCAAAAGTAAAAGTCCAATCACCAAGACTAGGTTAGAAAGAGGAATAACAAAGAGATTGGAAACTAAAAAGTAAACCGGGAACTGATGAAAGTATAACATTCCTAACGCAAACGTAGAAACCTGTGCTGCAATAGACACACAAGTGATTTGCCATGTCCAATCCCCTACCCGGTTTTCAATTTCCCATAAGTCATAAAGCGGTCTTTGTAAATATACAATCCCCAACACAGCTAGGTAAGATAATTGAAATCCTACTGACATGATGAGATACGGATTGAACAATAAAAGTAGAAATGCAGATCCCGCAAGGGTATTATAAATGTTAGTGCGCCAGCCCAATGGGCGTGCCAATGCAATGAATGAAAACATGGTAACAGCCCTGAGTACAGAAGGCGATAATCCGGTAACAAATGCAAATGACCAAAGACAAACAATACTAATTATGAACACCACCCAACGGCTCCATGCAAATCGACTTAGCGGACGCAATAAGAAAAGAAGGATCGCATAAATAATACCTACGTGAAGTCCGGACACAGCCAGCACATGCATAGCGCCACTGGCTGCATAGGCATTTTGCAAATCGGTGTCAATGCCTTCGGTTACTCCAAGCACCAAAGCAGCCGCGATTACATGCTCTTGTTCACCGTCTATGTATTTATTCAATGTTGAAGAAGCCCACGCTCGAGCCATTAAGGAATAATACAGGAATCCCTTTCTTCTGGTGTCTTCTATTTTTTGAATCTGATTCGCCAAGACAAACTGCTGGTGATAAATATTTTTGAATCCGAGAAATCTCTTGAAATCAAATTCAAAAGGATTGGCAGGTTGTTTTAATTCAACCGGACTACCTTTAATCAATAAGCGATCTCCATACTGCCAGGGAACTGCGGCAATCGACTTTTTTGAAATATACAATAGCACTTTACCCTTCTTATTCAGCCATTCGTTTGTTTTGACTTTCGAAACTTCCACTTCGATTCTCCACGATTTAGATTTAGATTCAGGAGCACTCCTTACAATAGCCTCGTAGTAATGAATAGGATTTTTGACAAAAATTAAGTGATCATCTGATCGTGATTGAGTAGAATATAAAAGATGAAGATATCCAAAAAGAAAAATAGCGACCAGACCCAACACGCCCGTAAACAACCGCATAGCGTGACGATTTCGAAAAAGAAAAAAGCCAAGATAATAAGCTGGAAAAATCGCAAATAATATAATCAGGAAGATCTGCTCTTCGAGTAAGTCAGGTTGATAAATACCCAACAATATTCCGGCTGAAAAAAACAGTGCGATGCGCACCATCACATACGGAGTCCATTTTAGCATAAACTAAATTACGAAAAATGGATTATTAACGCTACAGAGAATCGCGCAGGGTAATGTGAAAAGGGACTTCAACATGATCCCTGGAATTTTCAAGGATAAGTTGTGCCGCTCTTTTTCCCATCCAATCAAAATCAGTGGATACCGTGGTAATGCCATTGAGAATGATTTTCTTTAAAGGAATTTCATTGTAGGAAATAACGCCTACTTCCTTACCTACTTGTAATTTTTGTTCCAGGATCTTTTCAATCAACATCACCAGATCACGCTCCATCACATTGATATACACTGAACCCTTTTCTATGGCACTCTTTCCTATTTCATGAATCATCGAGAAACTAAACGCATACTGATCACCGAATCGCTTTAGGCCCTTAATAATCTCTTCCGGATAGTAGGTTTGCTCCGGAAAAATCAGTTTTAGAGAATGATACTTTGAAAGCTGAGGCAGCGCCTGCTCCATGGCTTCATAAATATTTTTCTCAAAGTTCTCATACACCGCTGCATATTCACCCTTAACCTGCGGAATCAGCTTATCGAGTAATAACAGTTTGTCTTTTGGTAGTGAGTTAATCAATTGATAAGCATGTTCATGCCCATCGATGAAATGAGAGATGATGACATAATGAGAATAATCTCCGACATGCCGGGCCATTAGTTTTTTAAAAATAGAAAAGTCGTTGTTGTAGATATAAAAATCGATGTAGGTTTTTCCTCCAAGCGCATCGGCAAATGCATCATAGATAAGTTTCTTATGCTCACTAAGTTTGTTGACCAAAAGAAAGACTCTGAGCCGCTTCTCTATGTCTGTGGTTTTAATGAAGAAGCACTTGCCGGGTATTGAACCGAGTATGCCAACACTCTTCAACTTGCGATACGATTTTTCAATAGTATCTCTCGATACGGCCAGTTCAAAACTCAATTCATTAATAGAGGGTAAGGTATCTTTAATTTTAAGTTGGCCATCCTGAATCGCTTGCTTAATGGAATCCGCCACCTGCAAATATTTAGGATTGGCGGAGTAATCATTCAAATGGATGTGCTCTAAAATAGAATTTGCCAAACCATGCATAAAATAAAAGTAGGTAGAACCATTCAAATGCAAAATTATGATTCAAAATAAAAAATTAACTTACTGACCAAATCGCAGCATCATGAAACACAACAGCCTGTTACTTATTCTTTTCCTGATTTTTTCCTGCTCCACTCCGACAGAAAAAACATCACCCAATATTACTCAAGGCAATCCGGAAACCGGTGGCTTTTCCTCTGAACGGTTAGCCCGATTAGACAGCACGATGAACAACTGGGTGAAAAATGAATGGATTAACGGTGCCGTAGGTTTAGTAATTCGAAATGGGAAAATAGTTTATTACAAATCAGTAGGATACAATGATCTGGAATCTAAAACACCATTGGATAAAGAAGGCATTTTTAGAATTGCCTCGCAAACCAAAGCCATCACCAGCGTAGCCGTAATGATGCTTTATGAAGAAGGAAAATTCTTATTGGAAGATCCTGTCTCTAAATTTATTCCTTCATTCGCTAATGCTCAGGTATTGGACAAATTCAATGATAAGGATACTACCTATACAACATTACCCGCAAAACGAAAAGTTACCATTCGCGATTTGCTCACCCATACGTCAGGAATTGGCTATGCTCAAATCGGAAGTAAGGAAGCTAATTCCATTTATGCCAAAAATAAAATCACCGCTGGGCTTGATGTTTCTGAAGGCACTCTGGCCGATGCTATGACCCGGTTAGGTGAACTGCCACTCATGCATCAACCTGGTGCCCAGTGGACATACGGATTAAATACTGACCTGCTCGGTAGATTGGTGGAAATATGGTCGGGGAAAACTCTGGAAGATTTTTTCAAGGAGCGTATTTTCAAACCACTGGACATGAAGGATACCTACTTCAATGTGCCGGAAGAAAAAAGAAGTCGATTGGTTAATTTCTTTATGGAAGATTCTACCGGCTTGAAGAAATTTGAAACGGCATTAGGAGGTGATATGAACTTTCCGATCCACAAAAAAAGTTACTTCTCTGGTGGCGGTGGTCTATCCTCAACCATTTTTGATTATGCAATCTTTCTACAAATGATGCTGAACGGTGGAGAATACAATGGTAAACGGTTGTTGAGCCGCAACACTGTGCGCATGATGACGATGAATCAAATCGGTGAATTGGATCTCGAAGGAAATAAATTCGGATTGGGTTTTGGAATTGTAACTGAAAAAGGGAGCAGTTTATTTCCACACCAGGCCGGAACCTATTCATGGGGTGGAGCATTCTCAACTACCTACTGGGTTGATCCAAAAGAAAACATGGTAGTGCTGCTCTATCGTCAAATGTGGGGCGCGCATGGTACTGATGTTGATCAGACGTTTAAAGTTCTTGTATATCAGGCAATCAATGATTAAAGAATAATCAAACCTATTTGCATCATTTTAGCATGCTATTTCTTCACCACCTGAAGTTCAATCTCTTCTAAAGTCTTTCCTTTTGTTTCGGGTAAAATCAAATAGATGACAATGAAACCAACGGCACAGATCAAGCCATAAAGCCAAAAGTTACTTGCCCACCCTAAATTTTCTTTGATCGCAGGAAAAGTAAACGTCAGAGAAAAGTTACCCACCCAATGTGCCAATGCAGCAATCGACATGGCAGCACCACGTATCCGGTTCGGAAAGATTTCGGATAACACTACCCATAGTAAGGGAGCGAGCGTAATAGAATAGAACATGACATTTGCCAAAACCAATAACACGATGACAAGGCCGTTATAGTTTGAATAAAAACAATATCCGATCAGCGCATAAACAACCGCCATGGAAGCTGTACCAAAGAGCAATAATGTCTTTCTCCCTAATTTATCTACCGTCATCATGGTAACAATTACGGATAGCACCATCACTCCACCAATCACAACAATATTCAACATCATCTCTTTCAGGTTATAACCGGCTGCCTGAAAGATGTCGGATGCATAATAGATCACCACATTTAATCCACTCCATTGTTGAAGAAAAGATAAGAACACCCCAATACCTAACAATCGTAAGATACGCGGACTTAATAACTCCTTTAAATTAACATGTCCGACATCGTCACGCGATACCGTTGACTGAACATCATTGATTTGTTGTGCTGCGTAGTCCTTTCCTCCTATTTTTAACAGAATTTGTTCAGCCTTTTCAACCTGACCATTTTTAACTAGCCATCGTACACTTTCCGGAACAAAAAACATCAACAAAAAAAAGAGTATTGCGGGCAGTGTCTCAGCACCAAACATCCATCTCCATCCATATAATCCGCTCCAGCTTTGAGCAATGGTTTCATTCGTTGCATTTACTGATAAGTCAGTATCCATCAATGCGATTTGCCAGTTTACTATCTGGGCCATCAATACACCTAACATGATGAGTAGTTGATTGATGGAAACATACATACCACGCTTTTCAGGTGGAGCAATTTCTGCGATGTACATAGGAGAAAGATTCAAGGCAATTCCCATAGCAACACCGCCTACAATGCGATAAAAATTAAACCAGAAAAAAGTAGTTGCCAGCGCAGTGCCAATCGCTGAAATCGTGAAGAGAAGACCAGCAATAATGAGCAGACGCTTTCGTCCATATTTATCCGCCATGAATACACATGCCAATGCGCCCACCATACAACCAATCAAGGCAGAACTTGTACCCCAACCTTTTTCAGTTGCTGTTTCAAGTTGAAAGAAAGGTTCATAGAATGGTTTTGCACCACCGATCACTACCCAATCATAACCAAAAAGAAAACCGCCCATAGCAGCGGTTAAACTTACGAGTAAAATAAACTGCTTGTTATACTGAACTGAAGAACTCATGGACTTGTAATAAGAGTTGTATGGTAATTTCGAATAAGGTCACTGGATACTAGATGCTTGTAGTTCTAATGTCAAGAATCCAGTATTTAGCAACAACCAAATTATCCCTTCCAGTCCACACCAGTATCTTTCCAGCTGCGGGAGTTGGCAGAGTTGATAACAGCCTCACATACTTTTTGTGTTTCTAACGCCTCCTGAAAAGTAGGCGAACATGGCTGTCCTGTTTCCAGACTTTTTAAGAAGTCTGCTACCTGGTGAACGAAGCTGTGTTCATAACCAATGCCTAATCCTGGAACCCACCATTTATCCATATACGGTTGATCTCCATCAGTGACATGTATGGAGCGCCAGCCGCGTACAATCGAATCATCCTTATGATCAAAATATTCAAGTCGGTTCAGATCATGAAGATCCCAGCGTATGGATGCATGCTCTCCGTTGATCTCGAAGGTATACAACGCTTTATGTCCGCGAGCATAACGCGTAGATTCGAACAAACCCAGTGACCCATTTTCAAAATGACAATGAAAAAGACAAGCATCATCAATACCCACCTTTTGCACTTTGCCAGTGAGTTGATGAACGCGATCTTTAATGAATGTTTCTGTCATAGCAGATACATCTTTAATACCTCCATTCAGCCACATGGCAGTGTCGATGCAATGCGCGAGTAAGTCGCCCGTCACTCCTGAACCAGCAACGTCTGAATCAAGACGCCATAAACCTGTTCCTCCCTGTGGAAGATCAGCACTGATCGTCCAGTCTTGCAAAAAATTTGCACGGTAATGAAAGATACGTCCCAGCTTTCCGGAGGCAACGATCTGCTTTGCCAGTGTTACTGCAGGAAGCCTTCTATAGTTATACCATACCGTATTGGCAACGTTCGCTTTCTTAATTGCGTCCACCATGTGTTGTCCTTCTGCCAAGGTTCTTGACAAAGGTTTTTCACATAAAATCATTTTACCTGCTGCCGCTGCCGCGATGGCAATTTCAGCATGTGTATCATTGGGTGTGCAGATATCAATGGCATCAATGTCATTACGCGCCACTAATTTTTTCCAATCAGTTTCTACTGATTCATAACCCCATTGCTCTGCGAATACCTTAACTTTATCTTCGCTGCGTGCACAAACTGCTTTTAATACAGGCTGAACTTGAAGTTCAGGGAAGAAGTTACCGACACGATTATAACCGTTGGAGTGTGTCCTGCCCATGAATCCTGTTCCTACTAATCCTATTCGTAGTTGTTTTTTGTTGCTCATATTCTAAATTTTAATTTATGATTGAATTTTAATTGACAGTTGACAATGGTCAATTGAAAATTTATTCAGCACTAACATTGTTGTCAATTCCTATTTTGTTATTCATTCCATCCATGCGCATCTCGCACCTTAATCATCGTAGCCAGAATAGCATTCCAGGTTTGCTGACGATTCATCTCCACATTCGGGAACATACACCCATCCCAGCAGATATGCTTGAACGCTTTGGTGAGATTACCATGTTCATCACGCAGCCAGTAGCCTGCATGATGAGCAATATCAAGTTTACCGTTGGGATCTGTAGCCTGGCAATGACGACCTGTTTTATCATGTGAGCCTGAACCGAACACCGAACCATCATTTTGCGCAACGTGAAAATCAATTGTCCATGGTCGAAGTGCTTTCGTTAAAGTTTTAAGAGCTTCGTCTAAAGTCTTCTGATCCTTCCAATCAAAATCTTTTGGTAGGATGCGGTCTTCGGGACTGTTATAACCCATCGTGTACAATAACGTGTGTGCCATGTCGGCCTGAAAGCCGATGTTCGGACGATCTACTGCTTCGAGCGTATTCAACATCGCTCTCCAGCTATGCATACCACCCCAGCAGATTTCACCTTCAGCAGCAAGCTTCTCTCCAAAGTCGGCAGCTACATCACACGCTTCACGAAATGTTTGAGCGATGAGTTTTGTATTGCCAACAGGATCAGCCGACCACTTTTCAGGCGAGCTGGCAGAATCAATGCGCACCACTCCATAATGACGAACGCCTAACTCACGCAGACGTTTTCCAAACTCACACGACTTGCGCACCATATCAACAAACGTAGCTCGCTCTTCCTGGCTGCCCATTGCAGGACCGCCCCAGATAGGTGCTACCAGACTACCCACATTCAGTTTGAGACCTTTTAATTTATCTGCAAGCTTTTTGGTGTCATCATCAGTGAACGTAGCAAGGTCAATGTGCGGACCAAAAAGGCCGAGATCAACACCATCGAACTTAATGCCATTCACTTCCGCGTTGGCGGTCAATTGAAGCATCGTGTCGAATGGAATGGCTGGTTCTGAATCAGGACCTTTTCCTACAACGCCAGGCCAAGTGGCATTATGAAGTTTGGGATAATTATTTTCTGACATAGATGAGGAAGTTTAAATTGGAAAGTTTAGAATAAAAAGTTTAAAGCAGAAAGCTTAATGCTAAAAGTTCATAGTTTAAGGTTTATAGTATCAGGTCTGGATTGTTTGGGCCAAAATGTTTGAGCATTACAATTGGATCGGTGGCCGAAGGATTCGTAATCTTTACGCCATCCTGTGCTGTTTTTTCAGTGATGAAATATTCATCATTGGTCAGTTGGCCGTACCGGATCAAAGCCGGAGTTTCAATGTTCCAAACTCCCATGGTGCCATGTCCCTGCATCACAATGATACCATACGCTGCGCTGTCTTTGATGGTAACCGTAGCACCCGGTGCCACCGTAAGTTCTTTGGCGCTGAATGCCTCTGATTTATAACACACCCAGTTCTCTACATATCCCTGCGCTTTCATTTCATCGATGGCGCGCACAGGCTTCGTAGCCATGAAGCGCGTTTGAAGAATATTTGGATCTGTGTTGAGTTCCCAGTCGAGAACGTCAATCAATTCATCATAATCACCGACCTTATCTATTGGCGTTCCATTCCACAATAGTTCTTCAGGAATGATCGCCTCATTTACGAGAGACTGATACATGGCAAACACATCCGATGCTTTTTGCGGTTCATAGGTACACATACTACCCGGTGCGTGAAGCATGCCTGGAGGTACATCCCAACCTGTGCCAGGCTCTAGTTTGAAAGCGGATGAATAGTTGGTGATCTTATTATCGCCTTTGGTAAAGTTGACCAGACACTCACGGATTTGTGCTTTGGTTGTTCCTGGTGAAATTCCGAAAAATGTATAGGGAAAATCGCCACCATGATTATTCAATTGTGGAGGAAAATAATACGCTTCTGGTTTTCCCAACTGACCAATGAGTGCGGCCTTCTTATCGTTGTGATGAACATGGTGAGGAAGCGGCCCCATATTATCAAAGAACTTCGAATACATCGGCCAACTCTTATGCTGATTCCAGAGGCGATCTCCGATGATTGCCCCTTTCAATTCATCAATCACATCTTTCAATAACAACAATACTTCGCTGTCACCATCTTTATATACTACCGGACTCAAGCCTTCAAACTCTCCCGTTAACGGACCATTCTTCGCAGGTGTTGTGGATGATAACCAGCGTTCATCAATTCCTCCACGATTTCCACCAAGCACATAATAATCATCAGGATGTAATTTTATTCTTCTGCCAGGCACACAAAACGAGCGTGGTACCCAAGTAGGCGCTAATCTTAATATTCCCTTTCCTTGTTCTAAGGCTTTTGCTGCGAGGCCTTCCTTTTTCGTTATTTTCATCGGATGTGATTTTACAATTTATTTCTTAAGGTTTCATTCATATTTTCACCGGAAAGCACTTTCAATTCTACATCATAACTCAATGTTTCGCCAGGGGCTACCATCATGAGTTGATTTTGTTCGCGTGCTTTTGCTTGACCTATTACTGGACTGGTGGCTGGTTCAACACCCACTACATATTCACCTTTTCCAAAATGTTGCCAGTTGTTCAACCATGGTAATTGTTTTTTAGGAAACCGAATAACAACACCTAGATCAAGTTTACGATTATATAAACCACTTTGGCACATACCCATAGCGTCTGAGGCAATATCAATGAAGGCAACATCCTCTCCTCCTGCATTATGCTCTTCCATTGGGGCACGACAAGTTTTGAAGTCTACACCTTCCTTAAAAATCCGGCTATCACATTTTGCAGGCTGCCATTGACCGTCCCAGATGATTTCTGTTCCTTCATCAATCAGTGGCCAGCCAAAATTGAAATGATACAATAGCATGTGTGGCGTTGGAGTATTCCCTCTATTCACTACTTCATCATGAATTCGAATAGAGGACTCTCCAAGTGTTCCCGACAATGTGCGTCTGAGTTCAAAGGATGGTCCGAATATCTGTGTCTGTTTTATAATTCCCGTAATGCTCATGTCCATCTTACCTGCTACAGGATCAGGTTGAATGATGGATTCAATTTCTGCCGGCATGTTGCTGATCAGCCCATGCACACCGCGCTCACCAAATAAATCCTTTTCTGGTGGACCGAAATGTTCCAGACCACAAGTCACCAGCAATCCTCCACCAAATGTTCTGAGCCAATCCGCACCATGACTGGAAAAAGGTTGAGGAGTTGTAATTCCTAAATGACTTATCCAGCCAATGCTATGTTGATTATAAAATGCATCTGCGACATCCATCGCCCTGTCAATAACTACTTTGTAACGAAAGCCCGTTCCTGTATTGATCCAGGCAATGCGTGTTCCGCGGCCTGCCCCATTATCTATCACAGAAGTTTCGATGCCTCCGAGTTGAGCATGGTTAGAAATTTTATTGGTCCAGGGTGGTGGTGTCAATTGAATTATATTTTTAATGATTATTCACTACCCAAATTAAAAAAAACACATAAACCATCCTTACCGGCAACAATAATATCATTTCTACCCGTTTTGTGTAAATCTGCGATAGTGAAAAATACTCCTGTGCCTTTACCTTCACCAAACGAACCATAACTGATCACGTTTTTCGTAAATGATTCACCATTCCATTTAAAGTAATAGAGTGCAGGAACATTATTATCACCCGGGTCATTTCCGTTGTGTGCGCGATAGCGATGACCGGTCACTAACTCCATCTCTCCATCACTATCTATATTAACCCATTCCATTGTGTGATATTGTGAATTGTAAGGATCAATCACGTGCTTGATAAACGTAATCGTTTTTCCTTCACGCTTTTGCTGATACCAGTCCAATCCATAGTTATGGCCTTGTCCAACGATCAGGTCGTTAAGTCCATCGCGATTTACATCGGCAACAATAACAGGAATGCTCGCGCTACCAAATTCAAAATCAGCATGAAGTTTCCAAGGTTTATTTTTTCTGTCCTCAGGAGCTTCGAGCCAGCCTTTGGAAATAATAAAGTCATTCCTCCCATCACCATTGATATCACCAAAGCCAAGTCCGTGGCCATGTGTTTCGGCTACCTGCGTTTTTGAAAACTGTCCCGTTGCTTTTCCATTACCATCGCGTTGCAACGTATAAAATGCCAATGGTTTATTCGGAGTATTAGGCACGATTTCTTGAAATCCATCTCCATCAACATCCCAGGCGCGGGTGGTTTCAATGTTACCCGTTTTTACGATATCATTCAGTCTCCACTCTTTATTATCACCTGGATTTTCTCGCCAACGGAGTGTTTCATCAAACCAACCTCCGGTAACGAAATCCATGTTTCCATCTCCGTTCACATCCATGGGTATGGTGGAGAAATCATCATAATACTCTCCTACTCGTTGTACATTACCAATAAAGTGACGCTTTAAAAATAAAGGGCCTTCATACCAGTAGCTACCCGATACAATATCCAGCTGTTGATCACCATTCACATCAAACACACCCACCGTTTCATTACTTTCAGAAGCAATCATTTGCTTTCTGAATCTCAACTCACCGGGAGGTTGAAATGAGAGTAATGGCACTATAGCAAGTACTGTAAAAACGAATTGATACCGCTTCATTCAACTAAGGTTTATCTTCGTGGATATCTCCAGAAAACACGGCATGAAATAATTCACTATTTAGTTGTTTACTATTTTTCCCTTATACACTGCATGATCCGGATTTCCACCCGCTACCAGGTAAGCAATAATGTCTTTAATTTCTTCATCATTCAATTGGCCTAGTAATCCAGGAAGCATTAATGAAACTTTGGATAACTTCGTGGATGATACGTCCGCCTTGGGAACTTCCCGTAAGGATTGAGGTGTAAACGGATTCTGTGAAACAAAATATTTTTCATTCTCTTCATTGATCAGTCTGCCTACAATAGAACTTCCATCCTTCATGATGAAAACGGTGGCTGCATATTGATCTGAAATTTCTTTATTCGGATCAAGGGTGTGTTCGAGAATATCCTTCGGTGAAAAACGAGATCCTACCTGAGTGAGATCAGGACCAATGGCACCACCCGTACCACGCATACTATGACAAGAACTACACAATGTAGCATCGAACATGTTCTTTCCATTTTCAAAATCGCGGTTTGCGAGCGGCTCCTCCAGCAGCTCCAATGCTTCCTCCAGTGTGCGTCTTTTTCCCGGACCTTTTGGTCGAGGTCGGTCAGCAAGATCATTACCTGATTCTGTTAAAAGGGCTGCACCTGAAAGGGTATCATAATAACCCATTCTATCTTTCGGTGTATGTGCCAGTGCTTTTCTTCGTGCCTTATCAATAAAACCAACATAGCTCACACCTCCTTTATACGTAAATGCGTTGGCCATCCACTTAAAATATTTTTCATGAAGTTCAGGTGTCCATCCGGAGCCGGCCTCTGAAAGTACGGTAGCTAAATAAGTTTGTTGAGCTGGAGGAACATTGGACAACATGCGTGCGATGTCTAAACCGTATTGCGGGTTTCTCATGATCAGGTCACTGGAAGAACTTACTGTCTTATCCATCGGATCATCTTTGGCGGTTGCCAGTAGCGTTAATGTTTTATCCACTGCTCCCGGTGCATCAATGTAAACCAATACCTTGCTGAGCTCGCGATCCAGTTCATTGGCCGAGGAAGGATAATGTTTATCAAGGTAGGCCACCACCTGATCTTTCGCTGCGCCTTCTGGTTTGCCCATACGGAAGATCATCACTTCAAATGCACGAACGATATCAATCTTTTGTGATGGAGTGAGTTTATCAAAATCCACCTTCACCAGTGACTGAATGATTTTATTCTTCAAGGCAGGTTTGCCATGACGTGCCAACGAAATCATAGCGAGAGAAAGTGCTTCCGGATCAGTTTCATTCAAAGCGCGATCCTGCCACTCGGCAACGGGTTGATGCTCTACCGCGATGCGCGCTGCATAGCGCACAAATCGATCTTCATGCTTTAAGTTCGGCCATGCAATATCAACAGCTCCTTTTTTAGGTTCATGATATTGCTCCAGGGTTCTTCTTAGCTGACTGGCTTCATTGATGGATGCCGTTTCATTTTTTGTTTCTGTTACTGCTGCTTTATCTTCAATAGCAATGACACGATAGAGGTCAGACTCCAGTCTTCTTCCTCCTGTAAGAAAATACATCGCACCATCGGGACCTATCGCTCCATCAGTTAATGGAAGAGGTGAGCCCGATAAAAACTCTTCTGCTTCGGCACTATAAGAAGCACCTTGTGGTGTAAGATGTATAGCGTAAATGATACCAAAGCTCCAGTCGAAGGCAAACAATGCTTTCTTGTACTTATCTGGGAACTTTGCACTGGAACCACTCATAAAATTGGTCGGTGACCCCTGACCAATGTTGATAACTGGAGGAAGATTATCAGGATACAATGGAGACCATTTTCCATTACCCG
>CANIVF010000022.1 GCA_947470895.1 Bacteroidota bacterium | reverse complement strand
TTAGCAGAAGAACTAACCGAATACGAAAACTAAAACCAGGCTGTGATCAACCGAAAAATCAATACATTTTTTAACTCAACTAACGACTTAACTTTTGGTGGTCACTTGGCTCCGGAATCAAGTGGTCACGTTAACCGGAATATCCACTATGAAATGAATAAAAACTTCAGTGTCTGTTTCACTCAGAAAAGTATGCCCCTTCCTTAAAAGATCCTGTTTTAAGGATGAATAATTTTCGATAATACCATTATGAATAATGGCTAGTTTTTTTGTGGCAGAATAATGGGGGTGAGCATTTTCATCATTAGGTTCGCCATGGGTGGCCCAACGTGTGTGCCCCATACCGATGTGACTATCTAATGTCTGACCTTTTAAAAAGGATTCCAACTCGGAGACTTTTCCTTTCTTTTTATAAATATTGAGGCCACCGTTTAATAACGCAATGCCTGTGCTATCATAACCACGATACTCTAATCGTTTGAGACCTTTGATGATTACTTCATGAGCTTGACGAGGGCCCACGTACGCAACTATTCCACACATAGGTTATTGGTTATCTAACGTTGATCTGGTATAATAAATTTTAAGTTTGAGTTTATCTTTTGGAAACACTAAACGGTCAACTGATTTACCAGGTTGTGGATCTCCTGGGCGTAATGCCCAAAAAGGAAAACGTTGTTCAGACTTTAAATTATAAAGTTTCTGAAAAAACAGAGTTGGAAATCCGTTATAAATATTAGTTGTAGAGGAATAGTCCATTGAAAAAGTAGCTCCTTCATCCTTGGCAATAAAAAATTTCAATTGATCTCCGATAGCAACTTTTCCATTGAAATTAATGAAGTCTAATGAATCTTGATCATTTTTAATTGTTTTGAAACGGTTATTTGAGCGAAGCATGGATACCGTTAGTGATTTAGGAACTTTGAAATTGGATGCCGTTTCTACAGCTGAGATTTCTAATTCAGCGGAATTGATCATCAGGTTAGGTATAGTATCGATGTATTCATAGTATTTCGAAAGATCAAGCTTTGTAATTATCGATGTACCACCCTGAATGTATCGTTTAGGTCCGGGATCAAAATCACTATTGAATTGAGTAAGGCCAGATAATTCTGTCGATGACCGATCATTTAAAATTTTCGTAAACGCGATGCTTTGATAATATCCCTGTGTGAAGGATAAATTGAATGAAATCGTTTTTTTGACATTGCCTTCATGGTAATAAAGAAAGAGAGCGCTATTTAAGTCGCTTGGGTTAAAGCCAACAATTTTATCAGATTGTTGGGGAATGATGGCTAACCCTTTAAAATTAGTTTTGAACAAATCAAAATCGGTATAGTTCACATCCTCTATGTCAGCGGCATCAAAAAGCCGTTGGCCAAAACTGTCTCTAAGTTTCACCTTTAGTGTTATAACGGAGTCAGTATCCGTATCTTCAAATTCTTTTTTGAAAAATTCATAGTTTACATAAACCGAAGTATCACCGAGTGGGTTCGGGTCAACCTGAACATCTGAATTGAAAAAGTAATCCTTTTTATAGTCTAATTCTTCCATGATTTCGTGAATAGCAAAGGATTGTGACGTTTGGCTAGTACTCCCATATTGATAAAAATCAAAACGAATTTGAAATACAATAGAATCAAATTCAGATGTAGAAGTAATGGGAGTGGTTATGTTGGCCGATTTAAACTGCATCATGGCCTGCGCATTTATCAATCCAAAAACAGGATCTGCATAACTACCTGCTAATAGTCTGGTTGTCTCTCCGCTAAGGTTTGTTGTACGCAGAGAATCCATCAAAAGAACACTTGGCTCAAGTGGGATCTCAGCATAGTAAACTTTAAACTTGTTTTGCCCGCTTTTGAAGCCCAAAGTGTTCACATCCTCTTCGCAGGCAACTAAAAAAAATAAAACAGAAAGCAGCGTGGTAGCCTTAGCCAACCAGGTCGGTATAAAGGTTGTAAAACGATTCAGTATAGTTGTCGTCTTTTTCGATGGTTTCAATTTTCGTCTCTTTAAGCTTCTTAACTAATCCTTCTAACTTTTTATTGTCCCCAGCCATTAAAACAACATCGGAGAATTGGGCCCCTAATTTAATAAAGCCTTCGTAATCTGCAGTTTTTAAATGTCCCAACATATTATCTTCAATGTCCATCATCCGAACCTTGCCCATAAGGTCACCTTTAAATTTGTGGCTAAAGCTGTTGTCATAAATGGTGAAAACGGTCTTTGTGTTTTTAAATAACGGATCGTTCTTATACGTGGTTTTCAGGTACAATGGGATGAAGCTGGTAATCCAATCATTGCAATGAACGATATCGGGCGCCCAGCCAAGTTTACGCACGGTTTCTATAACTCCTTTGCAGAAGAAGATGGCACGCTCGTCATTATCTTCGTAAAACTTATTTTCCTTATCGTGAAATACCGATTTACGATGGAAATAGTCTTCATTATCAATGAAATAGACTTGTAATTTGGCATTGGGTATGGAAGCTACCTTTATGATCAAGGGTTTCTCTTCGTCACCTACTGCAATGTTGATACCCGAAAGACGAACAACTTCATGTAAACGATTTTTTCTCTCGTTAATCAATCCGAACCTGGGCACGAGAATACGTATCTCCATTCCTCTCTCCTGCATCGCCTGAGGTAATTTTCTTACGAAATCGGATACCTCGGTGGTTTGCAAAAAAGGGTTGATCTCACTGGCAACATAAAGAATACGAATCTTGGACATATCTTGATTTTTTAATTCGGACAGAAAACCGAGCCCCAAAAGTACTGAATTTTTACCCCTTCTTCAACTTGCCTTCCGATATATGGACTATATTTGCAACCCCGAAAAAAGCCCTGAAATGGATATTTTCTCACAAATTGGACCTCTAAGGGCCTTTTTAGACCAAAAAAAATCGGTTGTAAAATCGGTTGGTTTTGTGCCCACTATGGGGGCTCTTCATGAAGGGCATCTTGCCCTAATCAAGGAATCGCGTAAAGAGAATACTATAACAGTATGTAGTATTTACGTAAACCCAACCCAGTTTAATAACCCGGATGATTTAGCCAAGTATCCAAGAACCATAGAGAGGGACATCGATATGTTGAAATTGGTAGGCTGTGATGTTCTTTTCCATCCATCAAATGATGAGATTTACCCTGAGAATTCGATAATCGCGTTTGATTTCGGATCCCTTGAACAAATTATGGAGGGAAAATTCAGACCAGGACATTTTAGTGGAGTAGCTAAGGTGGTATCGAAGTTGTTTAATATTGTTCAGCCCCACATAGCCTATTTTGGCCAAAAGGATTTTCAGCAATTCAAAATTGTAGAAAACCTGGTTCAGGAGCTAAAATTCAATGTGCAACTGCGATGCGTTCCTATTCAAAGGGAAAAAGATGGTTTGGCCATGTCTTCCCGCAATAGGCGCCTCAGTGATGAACAACGACAGAATGCTCTGGTCTTCTATCAATCGTTACAGCTGGCTAAGAAACTTTTAGAACAAGGGCTTTCTTTGTCTTTGATCAAAGAGGAGGTGAAAAAATATTGTGAATCAAAACCAGGCGTAAGTCTTGAATATCTCGAATTAGCAGAGGCAACAAACTTTGTACAGACAGAAAGCGTTAAAACCAATGCGATACTTTTAATTGCAGGGCATGTGGGTGAAGTGAGGTTGATTGATAATTTATTGTTGAACGAATGAGGATTGAGGTTTTAAAGTCTAAGATACATCGTGCAAAAATTACACAAGCCGAATTGCACTACGTGGGAAGCATCACCATTGATGAGGCGTTGCTGGAAGCAGCCAACATCATTGAAGGTGAAAAGGTGCAGGTAGTAAACATTAACAATGGTGAGCGATTAGAAACCTACGCCATTCGCGGTGAACGAAACACCGGAACAATTTGCCTGAACGGTCCGGCTGCAAGGAAAGCGCAAGTAGGAGACGTGGTCATTATTATTTCATATGCTTCCCTAGAATTTGAAGAGGCTAAGAATTTTAAACCACGGATTATTTTTCCGAATTCTGATAATCTGTTAAGTTGAATCTTTTAAAATCCTAAACATTGAATAGTAGGTTAAAATCAGTCTTGCAATATCTGTTACTCATAGTGCTTACTGTTGGATTATTGTGGCTTTCCTTACGAGGACTTCAAGTGGCTGATGGCGAAAACAAAACAGACTTTCTCTGGAAGGCCTGGAAAAAATCAAATAAAGTTTATCTTTTGCTCATGGCTGTCACCGTTATGATCAGCCATGTTCTTAGGGCCGAGCGCTGGAGAATGCTGTTGAAGCCAACAGGTAATCAGATATCCCTCAGCGGAAGTTTTCTTTCTTTGATGATTGGTTATCTAGTGAATCTTGCCGTGCCCCGTGGTGGAGAATTATCAAGGTGTTACAATTTGTACAAACTGGAAAAGACTCCAGTAGAAGTTTCTTTCGGAACAGTGGTAGTAGAGCGTATTATAGATGTGATCTGCCTGATAACATTAATAGCCATGTCATTTTTTGTGGAGTGGGTAAAGCTAAAAGCATTCATTGATTCACTTGAATTGCCTTCCCGTTCAGGATCATCCATTTCTCCATGGGCAATTTTGATTCCGGTTGGCCTTGCCGGTTTTGTATTGATGATATTTCTACTTCGGAAAAACGAAAAATTTAGAAAAGTACTGAGCGGATTTAAAGAAGGCCTTCTTGCTGTGTTTCAACTGAAGAATAAGGGACTTTTTATTTTTTATTCGATTGCTATCTGGGCGCTTTACTTCTTTATGAGTTATCTGGTTCTTAAAGCCTTTACGGAAACACAAGAACTTGGTGTAAGTGCGGTGTTAACATTGTTTGCCATTGGTTCAATTGCTATGGCAGTTCCGCTGCCGGGCGGTGCGGGCTCCTACCATACGCTGGTGCCTATGGGGCTTGTAGCATTATATAATTTGCAGCAGGCCGATGCGATAGCTTTTGTTTTTATATTTCATGGCTGGCAAACTTTGATTACGATTTTGGGAGGAGTACTATCTTTAATCATCAGTTATTGGATAATACGATGGAAGAGAGCGCACGAAAATTAGTAGCACTTGAGCAAGCCAAAGCCAAAGTAATAGATTGGCAGCTTGCCGGTAAGCGGGTGGTATTCACCAATGGTTGCTTTGACCTTATTCATCTTGGCCATGTCGATTATCTGGAAAAAGCCAGAATGCTGGGTGATAAACTGGTGATCGGTTTAAATTCGGATGACTCCGTAAGCCGGTTCAAAGGCCCTGAAAGACCGCTTCAGGATCAAAATTCTAGAGCTCGGGTATTGGCTGCTATGCAGTTTATTGACCTGGTAGTTTTCTTTAATGAAGACACACCGTTAAATTTGATTACGGAACTTTTGCCCAATATTTTGGTTAAGGGAAGTGACTATTTGGCAGATAATATTGTTGGCGCAGATGTTGTAAAAAAGTATGGCGGGGTAGTAAAAACTATCGAATTTGTTCCAGGATATTCTACTTCCCGCATTGTTCAAAAGATAAAAAGAACTTAAAAACAAAATAACTATGGGTGCTTTATTTATAGGTTTATTCTTTATCCTAATCGGATGGTTAGTAAGTGCAAGAATGAAAAGCAAATTCAAAGAGTATTCACAAACTCATTTAGCCAAGGATTTAACAGGTGCAGAAATAGCCAGGCTTATGCTAGCGGACAATGGAATCAGAGATGTGCAGGTGGTTTGTGTGGAAGGCCAATTGACAGATCATTATAATCCTGCCAATAAAACCGTGAATTTAAGTCATGACGTATATCATGGTCGCAATGCTGCTGCAACAGCGGTAGCATCTCACGAGTGTGGGCATGCTGTGCAACATGCGACAGCTTATAGCATGCTTCAACTTCGTTCAGCTATGGTTCCGATTCAAAATATCAGCGCAAGCGTATTGAATTTTATTTTTATGGCGATGGTATTCGGTGGATTTTTTGCCCAAAGTATTTTGCCATGGGGCACAGCAATCTTAATTATGATTGTATGTTATGGCGTATTTGCATTGTTTGCCGTGATCACTCTCCCTGTCGAATTTGACGCTAGCAGACGCGCGCTTGCCTGGGTTGAGTCAAGAGGAATTGTAACCCGTCAAGAGCATGATATGGCAAAGGATGCTTTGAAATGGGCGGCTATGACTTACGTAGTTGCTGCTATTGGTGCCATTACAACACTTATCTATTATGTGATGATGTACTTGGGCGTTGACAGAGACTAATTCAAGATATTATTGTCAAGTAGAGAAATTTACTTTGCAGGCCTGAAGGCAACTTCAGGCCTCTTTTTTTGTTATATTGTAAATAACTTTTACAGTTATGAATTTTGAATTAAACGAAGAACAGTTAGCGGTGCAGGAAGCCGCAAGAGATTTTGCGCAGACAGAATTATTACCGGGTGTAATCGAAAGGGATACCCATCAGAAATTTCCGGTTGAACAAGTTAAGAAGATGGGTGAACTCGGATTCCTTGGAATGATGGTTGATCCAAAATACGATGGCGGAGGAATGGATACCATCTCTTATGTGCTTGCCATGGAGGAGATATCTAAGGTAGATGCTTCAGCATCAGTCTGTATGTCGGTTAACAATTCATTAGTATGCTGGGGCCTTGAACGATTTGGAAATGAAGAACAAAAAGAAAAGTATTTGAAACCCCTTGCCACACATGGCATTGGGGCATTCTGTTTGTCGGAACCCGAGGCGGGCTCTGACGCAACGAGTCAGCGAACTACGGCAGAGGATAAAGGTGATTACTATTTATTGAACGGTACCAAGAACTGGATTACGAATGGAAATACCGCGAGTACCTATATCGTTATCGCGCAAACAGATTCCGCGAAACGCCATAAGGGAATTAATGCACTGATTGTAGAACGAGGTATGGAAGGATTTGTAGTTGGTAAGAAGGAAGATAAAATGGGTATACGAGGATCCGATACACATTCGTTGATGTTTACCGATGTGAAGGTGCCGAAGAAAAATAGAATAGGTGATGACGGTTTCGGATTCACTTTCGCCATGTCCACACTGAACGGTGGGCGTATCGGTATAGCTGCTCAGGCTTTAGGAATTGCATCGGGCGCTTATGAGTTATCGTTAAAATATTCGAAGGAGAGAAAAGCATTTGGAAAACATTTAGCTGAGCACCAAGTCATTCAGTTCAAACTGGCTGATATGGCTACTAAAATAGATGCTGCTCGGCTGCTCATTTGGCAGGCAGCATTGCTAAAGGATGGAAAAAAAGACTTTGTGAAAGCAGCAGCAATGGCAAAATTATTTGCATCGCAAATAGCACAAGAAGTTACTTCTGAGGCCGTGCAGATTCATGGCGGCTATGGCTATGTTAAAGAATTTCATGTTGAGCGATTGATGCGCGATGCCAAGATCACTCAAATTTATGAAGGCACAACCGAGATTCAGAAGATGGTTATATCCAGAGAACTCTTGCGATAAGCGTTCTCTGGATTTTTTTATCTACTCGATTTGATAAATTTCTTGGTCAGCTTATTTCCATCACCAAAGTCTACAAGTAAGAAGTACATTCCTTCCGACCAGTTGCTCACAGTATATTCCTTTTTATTGATGTCTTGAACAAGTGCTGCCTGATCCGTAATCATGGTTTGACCTTGAGCATTAACAATCTGAATAGCAGCTGATGAGCCTGATTCATTTCTCCCTAATTCTACAGTAAGAACCCCATTTGTCACCGGATTAGGGTACATCGAAAGTATTGATTCTTTTTGCCTTTCAATTCCCGTAATTGGCCCTTGAATACTCAGGTTATCAATGGACCAGCCCCATCCATTAGTGGCAGCGTCAGCTGTAAGTCTGAATCGAATTAATACATTATCTCCCGCTACGAACTTTCCTGATGAGGTTAGGTTAATTAATCGTGATTTAAACAGTGGTGAAGTGCCGTTAGATTTGTTGTCGAAGGCACTTCTCCAATTGTTGTCGCTTAATGCAGAGTATGGATCTAAAAATGTTTGCCAGGTTGTTCCATTATCCTTTGATCCTTCAACCACAATCAAATCTTTCACATTGCTTCCAAAATATTCAACTAAGCCAATCTCGTCAAAGATCATGTATGGATTAGTTGAACTAATTGTTATGGGCTTTTTAAGTATGTATTGATAGGTGGAGGTATTGTTAGTTAATCCAAATCCATTTGGATAAGGGTGTGTGCTATGGATAGCGACATTAGCAAAACCCGTTGGTTGTGTGATGGAGAAAAAATTACCTACGAAGTCTGTGTTAGTAGAATTGAAATCCGAATTATACTGAGTAGCTGGTGCTCCAATAGTTATGGCCGGTGCGCTAAAGTATCCATCCGAAGGAAGAATTCCTTCGTTACCTGCAGAGTCTTTACATCGGATTCGGTATTCCACTAATTCACCAGAAACCAAGCCATCAATAGTCAGATTAAGTGTATACTGATCGATGTTCGCACTTACGGGTAACTCTTCGGTAATTACCGAACCAGTCTTGATTTTATAATCAACATAAAGATTGCTTATTCCTGAATTATCTGAAACTTTGGTTGTGATTACTAGTGTTGGTGTTGAAAGATTAAAAAAATCTAAATGATTGTGAAGAATTGTAGGAGGAGTATCATCGATCTGAATTTTCATGTTATCAATTGCCCAACCCCATCCGTGAACGAGTTGATCGGCTAAGAGTCTGAAACGAATTACAATTTCATCCTCAGGCAAAAAATTACCATTGCCGATCATGTCAATAACTTTTTGTTTAAACAGAGAAGGATCACCGGCTCCAGTGGAGTTCGGTTGGGTGGCACCGTCATTGCTGCTGTTGAATTTTGTAAGCCAAGCTGCGTTATCCCGCGAGTCATAACCATCAACCAAGATTTTCCAATTAACACCCCCATCTTTCGATCCTTCAACAACGACATAATCAAAGAAGTCTGAGTCACCATATTGAGATCCAGTAGCACCAGGCTCCACCAACACGATTTCATCAAACTTCAAGGTTGCATTATTTGATTTTAATCGAATAGGAACTTTTAGTTGATATACATAACTACTCGTAAAATCTATTCCGGTTCCATTGGGGTAAGGGTGCGAAGTATGAACGGCACCATTCGCAAAGCCAGAAGGAGTAGCTATACTAAAAACATCATCGCCAAAAAAATCTTCTGTAAGCGTGTTGAAAGTATTGCTGTATGAATCCTGTGTGGGTGCCAACCCAACTATATTTATCTGATAAAATCCCAAAGCAGATGGTTTAGCCGCTTCATTCTGGGCGATTGAATTATCAGTAGCTCTAATCCTATATTTTATTTTATCACCGTTTTGTAAATCAGGCAAAGGAACACTTACGGTATAACTAGAATCTGTATCTGGTTTTAATCCAAGATAAATTGGTGTTTGATCTACTCCATTTATTTGATATTCTAAAGAGACTGAAAATATGCCGATGTTATCTGAAATGATTGCTTCGATGAAAAGTTCGGTATCAGTGTCAAGAATGAAGGGTTTTGGTGTGTGATTTATAGATGGTGACTTTGAGTCGGGTCCGGCCTCAAACGTAAAATAGAAATTTACCGGAGCTTTTCCATCTTCTGCATATACGCCAGGCTTGTAAATAGTTCTATTGAGATTATCTTTGACCGATACGTAATATCCATACGTAGCCGCTGTTCCAACAGAGGGAATAGTCGCAGAGAATTCATTTGCATTGGCCGTCATCGGAATACTGGTGAACGTTAGCCCATCTGTCGAATAATTCAGTTTTACCTCATTCGGATTATAGTCATAGCCATTCATGTTGTCAGAAGATATAACTACTTTTACCTCTTTGGGATTAATTACATCCTCAACGTTTTTTAAAGGAGCATGCTTTAGTTGCATGTGTACCCAACCCATATCGGCTAACATTTTCATTACGATAGGTCCCGGGTCATGGAGAACTTCAGCGGTTCCGATCTGTGGTGTCATTAATGCGTTTATGGTACCATCATAAATCCCTTCATCGAGGTGAGCTATACTAGAACCAGATTGATATTGAGCAGGAGCGAAGAGTATTGCTCTGCTATCGTTATTGACAGACACTTTTGCTAATTGTGGAGTACGAAAAAATAATCCATTACTTGTTAATTCAGTCTTTAGTTCGGAGGAGGGTGGAATGAAACTTCTCACCAGATTTGCATCCAATATGTTTTCTATAAAATGGTCGTAAACAACGTGAAATGGAGAAAAAAAACTAGAGACCTCACCATTGCTGCCATTTACATCATAACCTTTTGTTATACCCAATCCGTGACCAATCTCGTGAAGAACGACAGAAACAAAGTCAGTTCTTCCGGGTTGAGGGACACCATCTGTACCCAAATACCATTTAGGATATGCGCTATTGAATTGCGCAAAAATATCAATCTCTTCAGGTGCATTTAGTTCTTTTTTTGCCATTTTTTCAGCAAGGGCTACGGGATACCATGTTTGCATTTGTTGCGCCCCATCAAAATTTCGATAGTAGGTTCCCGGATTTGCACCTCCTAAAATAGTATTTAAAGACCCTGACGCATCTTCAATAATTCGCCAGTTAGCCGATATCCTGATAGGAATATCTGATTCAATTAACGTTGACCAAATATCTACAGCTTCCTGAAATGCAATTTTTGCTTCTTCAGAAAATCCATCGTAGGTAACATCAAACGTTGCTGTTTTGGTTCTGGAATTCTTATTCTGTTTCCATTGTCGATAGGAAAGTGGGGCGGGCACCACACTATTCTGATCCTCCTGTTTGCCATAGCAAATAATATCATGTTTTGAAATCAATGATTTCACAGCTGGAACCGGTTCTCTCCACTGCGCTTTTAAAGAAAGTGGCAGTATAAAACCAAAGGCCAACATCACAAGTAGCTTGCGCATAAATTCGGAGTTTAGAATCTTAAAAATAGCAAGAAATAGAATTTTTTCCGATAGCTTTTAAAGCACAAAAAGAAAACCCCAAAAAGCCGCGACTAAATCAGGTTTCTGGCTTTCAACTCCAGGTATTTATTGATTGTATTGATGGTTAGTTTATCGGGTGGTGTAAGAATGGATTGAATTCCATGCTTTTGGAGTTCTTTGGCGATGAGCTTCTTCTCGTAGCTAAAGCGTTCTGCGATGGCTTTATAATAGATTCCTTTTAGATTTTCAGCTGGCTGATCAATCATTTCCGTTAACTCGGTGTTTTCAAAAAAAATCACAACCAATAAATGGGTTCGTGCAAGGTTAATCAGATAGGGCAACTGACGGTGCAAGCCATGGATGCTTTCGAAGTTGGTGAATAGCAAGAGCAGACTTCGTTGTGAAATGGACCTTCGTATTCTTGAATAAAGAACAGAAAAATCAGTTTCCAGAAATGCCGTCTTTTGATTGTATAAAACTTCCTGAATGGTCGCCATTTGATTATTCAATCTTGCCGCAGGCAGCATACTTCCAATCCGATCCTGAAAAGTAATCACACCTGCTTTATCTGATTTTTTAATGGCAATGTTGGATATCACCAATGTTGCATTGATGGCATAATCAAGCAAGCTCATCCCATTAAATGGCAACTGCATCACGCGACCTTTATCAATTAATGAATATACTTGCTGCGATCGTTCATCCTGAAATTGATTTATCATTAATCGCGATTTGCGTGCAGTGGCTTTCCAGTTTACTGTACGGAAATCATCTCCGGCTACATATTCTTTAATTAATTCAAACTCTTGATTTTGTCCAATACGTCTGATTTTCTTTATGCCAGTATCGGTGAGGCGATGGCTGATGGCCATCAATTCATACTTGCGCATTTGAATATACGAAGGATACACGGGAACGAGTTTATCGGCAGAGAATCGGAATCGCCTTGAAAAGAGTTTTAGTGGTGAACTGAGCAAAACATTGACAGCACCAAAGGAATACTCCCCACGCTTCACCGGACGCAAATGATACTTAATGACTTTACTTTCTCCTCCTTTTAATTCAAATTTAAATTCTAAATCCCTACGTTGAAACTGATGAGGGATTTCATCAAAAACGCGTAACTCAGTTTCGAAGATGTAGAAGTTTTCGAGATAAATAGAAATCTCATTGTTATCTCCGTTTGAGAGTTTATCCGCTAAAATACGCTTGCCGGATAGTCCACGCTTTACGCGAAACAGCAAAATCAAATCGGTAACCTGTGTGCTTAGGAAGATGAAAAACAGAGTTTTAGGAATAAAATAACCACCCCCCAATACAAATGTGATGATAAAGGTGGCCACAATAACTCCTGCCAGTGCAAATAGGCAATTATTCAAAAATAAGTCGCGCACAATTTTCATCAGCGCGGCACTTCTACTTTATCGACAATCTGCTTCACGACTTCATCAGCGGTTACGCCCTCCATTTCTTTTTCCGGACTTAGAATAATGCGATGGCGCAAAACAGGCAAGGCCACAAACTTAATGTCTTCAGGATTTACGAAGTCCCGCCCGCTGATCATGGCGTAGGCTTTAGCGCTATTTAAGATGGCAATGGAAGCACGCGGTGATGCTCCGAGAAACAACATGGAATTATTTCTTGTCTCTTGAATAATCTGTGCAATGTATTTGATCAGATTATCTTCAAGATGTACATTTTGAACAAATTGTCTGAATTGGATAATTTGATGTGCACTGAGAATTGCAGTTACCTCCGCAACTGCTTGAAGCCCCTTGCGGTGATGATGTCGATTGATAATATCAATTTCTTCATCGAGCGATGGATAGCTCGCCATCACCTTAAAAAGAAAGCGATCGAGCTGCGCTTCAGGCAATCGATAGGTGCCTTCATGTTCGATTGGATTCTGGGTAGCCAGCACAATGTAGGGCGTTTTCATTTTGTGAGTTTTGCCATCGACCGTTACCTGACGCTCTTCCATCACTTCAAAAAGTGCAGCTTGTGTTTTTGCTGGAGCGCGGTTGATTTCATCAATCAGAATGATGTTGGAAAATATCGGACCGGGCCTGAAATCAAACTCGGAAGTTTTGAGATTGAAGACTGACGTGCCCAATACATCTGAGGGCATCAGATCGGGAGTGAACTGAATTCTTGAAAAGTCGGCTGAAATTATTTTTGATATGAGTTTAGCGGTAAGCGTCTTGGCTACCCCTGGCACTCCTTCGATCAATACGTGACCATCGGCCAGGATCGCAGTGATTAACAACTCCACCATCGTTTCCTGACCCACGATAACCTTGCCGATTTCCTCTTTGATTTTTTTTACCTGTTCACTCAGCGCAGTGAGGTCGACACGGTTTTGAAAAATAGGCACATCCATATTCTTTGTTATTTATTTCTTCTTGTAAAATTTCTCTAGTAATGCATTCAATGTTGTCAATTCTTCTTTTCTGATCTTCTCATGCGTATGGATCGTATTGATTACTTCTATCAATGATCTCACAGTTTGTTCACCATTACCTGATTTTTTTGATAGTGTGGAGATAAAACCTTTGTCACGCTGGGTAGTGGACATAAAGTAATGTGCATGGATGTAATCAAAGAAAAATTGAATTTTCTTGTCAGCAATATTTTTATGATCGCCACGCTGATAATATAAATTACCGATGGTTGCAACAAACTCAAGGGTCGTGTTTGCCAATGGTTTAATGACTGGTATAATACGTTGCTTGCGCTTGGCCTCAAAGATCATGAAAAGTAAGAGCGTGATGATTGTAATATAATAGGCCCAACCTAAAGGCTCATTGGTAAGGATAAAACGCAACGGTGATGAGGCTTCCATTCTTCCTACGTGATAGAACTCGGTTCTGTACGTATTTTTCTTGGGCAAATAAGACAATGTAGTGGCTGCAAAATCATGATTTTGATTTGCTAAAAGATAGATGTTCGTAAAGATGATTGGCGTGCAGTTGAGGATGAGCATTCCTTTTCCCTTTTTTATGCGTACCGTTACCGGTTGATTGAAATCATTTCTAGCAATGACTGAAGCACTCACCGAATCAATTTTGCGAATGTAATTGTGAACATTTGCTCTTTTATAAAAAAAAGATTGAGTAGAGTCTGTTGTCGGAATCACGAAGCGTAATGAGGCTGAATCGCTTTGCTGGAATGAATTTTTTCCTTGAAAGAACGAATCGCCACTAGCCAACCCAAGGGTGTCGGCAAATGTACCCGAGAACTCTGAGGAGGAAATAAAAATAGTGCCACCGTTCTCAATCATCGTTAAAAGAACTTTTGTGTCTTCCTGATCAGGTGAAAAGCGGGAGCAGATGATGATGATATTTTCATTTGAATTCAAGGAATCTTTTAATTCATAAATAGTCTTATATGAATTTGTAATTTTTTGATTTTTAAATTGATTTGGCAGAAGCGATCTTAATGCATAAGTGCCATAGGGGGATTTGGACGTATGTGAGAAATTAATGCTCCAATCATACTCTTTATTTTTGGACAATAACACAAAGGCAAGGAGGAAACCCAGCAAGCTTATATAAACTATATATTTCCAGTCTTTGGTCATCTATCCCATTTTAGTCCTCCATTCGGAGAACGTATTTGTTATCTTTTGAAATTGAGTATCGTTGATGGTAAAATTTCCATACCACGCATAATCAAAGTAGAAACTCAATTCGTTAAGTCCTATTTTTAAATCCGAGATTTTAAGTTCTTCAACATAATCATGATTTGTTTTACCAGGATTGAAATCAATAAGATGTTTATCTGCTAAGAGTTTCAGTGCGTGTAGAAAAATCAGTCTAGTGGCCAAACGGAATTCTTTTTTTTCTGCAGTATCCTGAATTAGTTTTTCAAAATTCATTTCGTGAATATTCTCATGAAATACCTGATAGGTTTGTTTGGCTTGGTCGACTCCTGAGTAAAACACCTTAAAAGCATTCACTTTTAAGAGCATCATGATCACCACCATTAAAACACCACCAGCAAGAGTATACATAATCACACGTCCAATATCCGTAGTGGTGGCATTTTTGAAAAGGCTTTCTAAAAACCACCCTATCCATTGTTTGAAACGATCCCATAAACTTTCAGCAACGGTGGGAGGTTGTTTATAATTTAGATCAGGATCTGCTTTGAGTTGATCGACCTCAGCACTTGAAAATGATCGGGTGACTATTTTCAACGTATCGTTAACGCCTTCAAATCCCTTGTCTTCATTTTGAATTTCAAATTCAGTTGTATCCATGTTGACCAAAGAGGATGATTCCTTCGAATAGCCACAGATCGACAATACAATAAAGACTATGAGAAAAATGAATTTCAACGTATGAATTGCTTAAGCTTTTTCAAAAATGTTCCTCCGGACGATTGTCTGGCGTGGATGATTGGCCGAGATTTTCTATCTGATTCATCAACCCCTTTGCTTCTTTTAATTCTACCAGGTTAAAATATTGAAAGGCGATACCCACATTAGGTAAAGCATACATGATCATTTGGGCCATATAGTAGAGCGTGAAGCAAGCAATGGTCCAGATTTTCCAACTTGATGAAGGCTCCACTTGGGTGCCCGTGGAGACCGAGTGAAGTGTGTTTGTGAACAGAACTGCGTAATAGGGTATAATGAAAACATACGAGACAGTCATCATAATCAGGTACAACACCATGATCAGTCCAAATGTGCTCCACCATTTTCCATTATTAATCAGTTTGAATGATCTCACAACAGCATCGATGAAACTCTTCTTTTCATACAATTGAATAAAAAATGATAAGGAAGAACTGAAAAGTAAAAAAATGATTCCTCCGATAACGAACATTACCCCAAACACAACCAGAACAGTTGAAATATTGGCTAGTATAAAAATGGGAATAAGAAGAATGATGTAGGCGATGATAAACAGAATGAAAAAAAGTATGGAAGAACCCAAATAAGGCCAGAAAGCACCTCGAACTCTATCCCAAACATCACTGACTTCAATTTGATTTGCTTTTTTCTGATCATAGATAATAAGGTAACAATTAATAGTGGCTATAGCCACTACAAAGCTGACTGTAAGGAACACAAACATGAGAAGTAATTGTGCCCAAAAACTAACTGTTAGAAAATAACTCGAGAGCGCCTCCGGATTACCTTGAGTAGAAAGACTAAGATTCATAAACTCGCCCATAAAGGATCCGGCAATTACGCTTCCTACTAATACCGGTGGGCCTGAGATATACAATATACTCTTGCCAAGTGGTTTGAAATTCTGCCGGATAAATTCAAACGTGGCGTTTAGTTTTCGGCTAAAGTCACGACTTCGTTGAAATTCAATCGCTTTAAATTCTTCCATTGCGTTTTAGCTGAATTGGGTACAGAACAAAATAATAGACAATAAAAAAAGCAGAAAACCCGATGATTGCTGTCTTGAGGCTCCAGTGCATAAAAGCATAGCGGGTAATAAATGATTCAATAAAACCGGCTATGATAAAGAAGGGAATAAGTCCTGTTACAATTTTTAAACCCTTCATGGCTCCCATTTTAAAAGACGTGAGGCGTGAATATGTTCCGGGAAAAAGGAGGCTATTGCCCATCACAAAACCAGCAGCTGCGGCAATCACAATAGAAGAAAGCTCTATGGTGCCATGTAGAAGAATCACAGGCAGTGCTTGCGATAATTGACTTTCGCTGTAAAAGAACATCATGAAGGTTCCAACCATGAGCGCATTATAAAATAAAAACAAACCGGTGCCTAAGGAGAAAAAAACACCAAACACAAAGACCTTGAGCGACACCATGATATTATTCAGGGTGATCATAAAAAACATATTCATTTCATTGCCTGACGAATAGACCTTGGTAGGATTGCCATATTTTATATTCTCCAATGTCATGTGAACATAGCCGTCACCTAAAATCAACCGGACGAAGGTATCGTCATGTGCTGTTGACACTGCACCTATTATTCCGGCAATCACGAAAATAATGAAGGCGTAGAATAATTGTTTTTGCACACCATACATCACAGCGGGTAGTTCCTCTTTCCAGAATAAAATAAATCGGTTCTTTTCTTCTTTTTTGTTTTTATAAATCTCCCCGTGAACTTTACTCGCCAGCGAATTAAGGTATTGCGTAGCGCGACTTTCGGGGTATTGTGTTCTTGAGAAGGAGAGGTCGTCAGTGATTTGTATGAAAAGTTCTGCCAGCTTATCCGGAGGAGCCGCATTTTGTTTTTTCACAACCCGTTCAAATTCCTCCCATCGGGCTTTATTTTGCTTAACGAATGCAGATTCTCTCATACTAGAAACGAAGTTGGAAGATAGGACTTAACCCTTTTTCTTCCAACTCCCGTTTCGATGATGGCGTTTAATATTTTAATTTCCTTTAGCCACTTGTTCAACGGTGTTCCAAACACGCCAAAGATTCTTGTAACAGATTTTTTCGATGTCCTCCTCGTTGTAACCTCTTTTAAGAAGTGTATAGATCAGGTTGGGGTATTTCGAAACATCTTCCAATCCTGTGGGAAGATGTCCATCAACACCATCATAATCCGATCCAAAACCCACATGATCAATGCCGGCAAGCTTTACTACATGATCAATGTGGTTGGCTACCATTTCCACGTCAGAATTGAGCGATGGATTATCCTTGCCAAACTGATCAATAATAGGCTTGGCCGCTGGGTTTTCGTACGTGAGACCTTTTTCGTCAAGCAAGGCTCGGAGTTTTTCACGGTTAACCTGATTTTGTTTTACTACCGCTGAATCCAGAAAGGCATTGTAAAAATTAATTAGCATCACCCCGTTATTTTCACCCAGTTTTTTAATCATATCATCTGTCATGTCTCTTCTTACGGTGGGAGCAAAAGCCCGGCATGATGAGTGTGATGCAATGCATGGCGCTTTCGTTATTTTCATCACCTGATAAAAGGTACTGTCATCTACGTGAGAAATATCTACCATAATGCCAAGCTTATTCATTTCGGCAACAACGTCTTTGCCAAATGGACTAAGACCATTCCAGGTGCGAGTGGTATCTCCTGATGAATCGCAGATTTGGTTATCCTTGCTATGGGTGAGGGTTATATACCGAATTCCACGATCAAAAAAGTATTTCAGATTGGATAAATCGTTACCAATTGGCGCTCCGTTTTCCATACCCATAGGCAAAGAAATTTTTCCGGCTTTGAAATTAGCTTCCACTTCGGAGGGTGAATTGGCCAATGCAAATTTATCTGGAATTTGCTCAGAGATGGATCGCACCATGTTGATTAAAGAATCAGCAAAGACCTTACCATGATCGGGCTGCAGTTGATATGAGGATGGAATATAGATCGACATAAACGGAGCATCTAAACCGCCTTTTTTTGCGCGCTCATAATCAAAATCCCCTTCTGTGGTCGATACAGGAATAGCCATGTATTCACGCTCGATACGGAAGTTCTTCAACTTCAACCGGTAAGGAAGATCCACGTGGCCATCGGCAATAATATATTTGTGAGCCAATTCATCCGCATAGCTCCGAAGTTGCTCATCGGTCATGGTCTCGACTAATGGATTTTTTTCTGAGCAGCTAAAAAGAAAGGCGGCACTTAATATCAGCAGTGGCGTAATCAATCTCATAGGAAATTATTTAGGTTTGTGCTTAAAGGTAATGCATTAAACAATATCCATTACTTTTGCTTTTTAGAATTGGCAATTAATCAGGAAAAGCGGCACATCCATGCAAACAATTCAGGTACGCACTACTCAAAACGTATTCATTCACTATCCAGTAGCCAGCGTGGGCGACCGCATTATGGCCCACCTGCTCGATCAGCTTATTAAAATCATTTATGCGGTAGCTGCCGGAATATTTCTTTACAAAATGGATGTAGAGAATGAGTGGGTATGGATTTTAATGATTGGTCTGCCATGGTTACTGCTTTCTGTGCTGTTTGAAATATTTATGAATGGCCAAACGCCAGGCAAAAGAGTATTAAACATGAAAGTGATCCGGTTGAACGGAACACCGGCTACCATAGGTGATTATATACTGCGGTGGATTTTTGCATTGATTGATTTCGGAATTTTAAGCGGAGCCATAGCGGTAATTTTAATAACCGCAGGTGGCAAGGGGCAGCGCTTGGGCGATTTAGTGGCAGGTACCTCCGTGATCAAACTTACCGAGCAAAAGGAAATTACCACTAATGAAATTTTTGTTCCTGCCGAAGTTGCTTACGAGCCTACATTTAGCCAGGCAATTCAGTTGAGTGAAAATGACATTGAGATTATACAACGTGCGCTGGAAGTAAATCGTGACCAAAGCAATCCAAAGCCGATGCTCGCGGTGGTAGAGAAGATCAAGGCACAATTGGGTATCCAAACCGATTTGCCTCCGATTAAATTTCTTTACGTGCTGATCAAAGATTTTAATCATCTCACTTCCCGTTGATGGAAGAATTGCTTCCAATTACAAGGGCACAACTTGCTCTGCGCAATGGAGAGGATAAGGATCAGGTATGGATTGCCTTTCTGGGCAATGTATATGATGTAACTTCTTCCTGTCTGTGGCTTAAAGGGAAACACTACGAACATTGGGCCGGGCAAGACCTGATCGATGAATTGAAAGATGCGCCCCATACCGAAAAAGTATTCGATAAATTTAAAATAATCGGGATACTCAAGTAACACCAATCAGTTTTAATTAAATTACAACGTCATCCACAAATTGTACAAACTATCATGATTATTATCGCAGACAGCGGAGGTTCCAAAATTGATTGGAGGTTTTTAAAAAAAGACGGCACTATTGGTCAGGCACACAGCCCGGGTTTCAATCCTTATTATCAACCCTTAGACCATTTAACTAATATTGTTGAAGAGCACCTGGTTCCAAAAATTGAAGAGCCAG
Source organism: Bacteroidota bacterium (assembly GCA_947470895.1). GTDB lineage: Bacteria > Bacteroidota > Bacteroidia > Cytophagales > Cyclobacteriaceae > ELB16-189. Next base: position 39,121 of record CANIVF010000022.1, on the reverse strand, counting down.
TTGATAAAATTTTCTTCTATGGTACCGGTGTTTCCTCAGAAAAAAATGTAATCACCATTCAAGATGCTTTCGCAAAGTATTGGCCTAAGGCGCATATCGAAATAGGTTGGGATTTGCTGGCCGCAGGGCGCGCCTTGTGTGGACAAGAAAAAGGGATCGCTTGTATTTTAGGTACAGGATCTAATTCCTGCCTATATGATGGTGTGGAGATCATCGATAACGTAGCAAACCTTGGTTGGATTTTGGCCGATGAAGGATCGGGTACGTTTATCGGCAAGAAATTTATCTTCGATTATTTCCGCAAGGAGATGCCAGAGAAACTGGCGGATCAGTTTTATCAGCGGTTTCCATTCAACCGCGAAGAAGTGCTTGAAAAAGTATATCAGGGTGAAAAACCCGGAGCATTTCTGGCCAGCTTTTGCAAATTTATATTTCAGCACATTGATGAACCGTATTGTTATAAGCTCATTTACAACAGCTTCGCAGACTTCTATCAGAACAACGTGATGAAGTATGAGGACTATAAAAACACGAAAGTCCATTTTGTAGGCTCCATCGGGTTTTACTTCAGCGATATTTTACGCCAGGTAGCCAATGACAAAGGCATTACTGTAAAAAACATTTTAGAGGGTCCTATTGCAGGCCTTACCTTATATCATCAAAAAGATCTTTAATAGCGGTGAGCACTACCGAATCGCCTTCGCATTATAGCCATCTTGAAAAGATGAGCGTAAATGAGCTTCTTGTCAATATCAACAACGAAGATAAGACTGTTCCGCATGCCATCGAAAAAGTAATTCCTGAAATTGAATTGCTCGTCAACGCCATTGTAGAAAAAATGCAATCCAGAGGCAGGCTATTTTATATTGGCTCTGGCACCAGTGGTCGATTAGGAGTGGTCGATGCTTCCGAAATTCCACCCACGTATGGTATACCTCATGGCAGGGTAATTGGGATTATTTCCGGAGGAGACAAAGCCATTCGCGTGGCGGTAGAACATGCGGAAGATGATCCTAACCAGGCTTGGATTGATTTATCAACTCATCAGATTACTTCCAACGATGTTTTGATTGGTATTGCGGCATCAGGAAGAACACCGTATGTGATTGGCGGAGTTAAAGAAGCAAGAAAGCATGGAATTATCACCGGATGTATCACATGCAACAATGGAAGTGAGTTGGCCAAACAAGTAGATTATCCCGTAGAGGTAGTGGTGGGGCCAGAGTTTGTCACTGGCAGCACACGTATGAAAGCAGGCACAGCACAGAAATTAGTCTTGAACATGATCTCTACCGCCACCATGATCAAGTTAGGTCGTGTGCGTGGCAATAAAATGGTAGACATGCAACTCACCAATGATAAATTGATCGATCGCGGAGTAAAAATGATCATGGACGAATTAAAAATTGATCACCCCGAAGCTGTACAACTCCTCATGAAGTATGGAAACGTGCGCGCTGCCGTTGATAGTAAGAAGAAGTAAAAAGCTGTTTTATTTCCTATTGTATTTTGCCTACTTAAATCCAAACTGAGAATAACATATGCACCTGATTGAGCCATATGCCGGTTGGCTGAAGTATTATGATTCTTCGGAGGATACACAATCTCCGTTTTATGGTAAGGAGTATAACTTTGATTTGTACTCCGAAGCCATCTATGGATACTACATTGATCCTGCATGGGATTCGTTTGGTTCTGAAACACTTTATCTCAAAACCCACTATGTCGATTACGAAGTAGGATTTGTCGTTATTGAATTTATTGGTGAGTGGAATGACACCTTATATAATGACATCATGACGTTGAAGCGTGATTTCCTCGAGCTACTTACACACGAGGGCATTAATAAGTTTATCTTGATTGGTGAAAACGTTTTCAATTTTCACGGCTCTGATGATTTGTATTATGAAGAGTGGTTTGAAGAAGTAGAAGAAGGCTGGATTGCAGCCGTAAACTTTCCAGAGTTTATCCAACAGGAATTTAGAAAATACCGCATTGATATGTACATCAATATGGGTGGCACGTTGCAGATTGATCAGTGGCGCACACTGCATCCACTTCGGTTTTATGAGTTGGTGGATAAACTTATCCAGCGAAGATTAAATTAAAGCAATGAAAGCTGGGCGCTTCCAACGGGCGCATCGGCAGGCACGAGGTATTGCCTTTTTGATTTCACCTCCTGGCACAACACACGGGTGCGCCTGAGTTTGCCTTTTTTAAACCATCGTCCGTGCAAATCAAAGACGCTTCCTTCCGGAAGATCGGAGAGTAATGTTGTTTTCGCTGCGCGCGGATCGAGGCCACGAAGTAGTTTAGTAAGCGTTGAATCAGAATAGGTAGATGCTTTCGGATTAATCATGTGCTCTTTCAAACAACTTAATACAGGTTCTGGAAAAATATGTTCAGACAGTAAGGGATTCAAAAGCTGCTGAAATGATTTTTTCCATTCTTCGCCATGTGCTTCCACACGAAAACCATGCTGCAGATGCACATAGAGATGGGCAACTTCATGCACATAGGTGAGCAGAAATTCAATGGAAGATAAATCGTGATTGATGGTAATACGAGGCACCCGACCATGGTGGCAGGAAAAATCGCCCGCTTTTGATATTCTTCTTTTTCGCAGCTTAAAATCAAAAGGGTGATTTTTCCACAAGTGCAAGCAGTAGGAATAGGCAACTTGCGGTATATGCTTATGAAGTATTTCTTGAATTTTCGACTCGTGTAACACAGGCGCAAAATAAAAAAGGCTTTAGATATCTAAAGCCTCTTTGGGTCAATCTTTTAAAGATCGATTACTTTACTACAGCAGCTGAATCAACAGCAGTAGTATCAGCAACAGCAGCGGCTGCGGCAGCAGCAGCTTCAACAGCAGCGGTAGAGTCAGCAACTCTTGTAGAATCAGCCTTAGCTTTAGCAGCAATTTCTTCTTTGTTACCACCACATGCAACCATTGCTACAGCAAAGCCACAAACGATAAGGGATGCGATAAATTTTTTCATAGTTTACAGGTTATTTGAATTTGGCCTCAAAGATAGGAACTCAGTCTAAATTGCGGCTATTTTAGTCAAAAAAATTAGAAATTAATTAGAGAAACCAGCCTGTTTTGATGGGTTCGTGAGAAATTAATTTATTGCTACCGTTTGCGAATTATTTTTTACGGAAAAATAAACGGATCGGCACCCCTTCAAAATCAAAGTTTTCTCTCAATCGGTTTTCTAAAAAGCGCATGTAGCTCTCCTGAATATATTGGGGAAGATTGCAGAAGAACGCAAAGGCTGGCGATTTTCCTGGCACTTGCGTGATGTATTTGATCTGAATGTGCTTACCCTTGGTTGCTGCTGGCGGATAGTGAACAATTTCAGGGAGGAGCGCATCATTCAGTTTAGAAGTAGGCACTCGCTTAGTCTTGTTATTGTAAACTTCAACAGCTTTTTCAATCACCTGAAAAATGCGCTGTTTGGTAAGCACCGATGCAAAAATCACTGGTATATACGTAATCGGAGCAATTTTTTCTAAGATGTCTTTTTTAAATGTATCTGCTGTCTTGGTGTCTTTTTCGATCAGATCCCACTTATTCACCATTATTACGATGCCTTTGTTTTGCTTTTGGGCCAGGCCGATGATATTCACGTCTTGCGACTCCAAGCCACGCTCGGCATCCACGATAACAATACACACATCACTTTCTTCTAATGCACGCAAAGAGCGCAGCACAGAATAAAACTCCACGTCATCAGTTACCTTGGTTTTCTTTCTGATTCCGGCAGTGTCGATCAAAATGAAATCATTGCCATACATTTTATAGCGTGAGTGAATGGCATCGCGGGTGGTGCCAGCCTCATCGGTAACAATGCTTCTTTCTTTCCCTAAAAGTATATTCAAAAACGAGGATTTACCTACGTTCGGTCTGCCTACAATGGCAATTTTTGGTATTCCAGCGTCCGGATCTTCAACACCTTCAGAAGGAAATATTTTCACTAATTCATCAAGCAATTCTCCGGTTCCGGAACCATTTTCGGCCGATACAGCAAAGACATCGCCCATACCTAATTCATAGAATTCGTTGGCCTGATCTGCCTTGTTGGGAGTGTCTGCTTTGTTGGCTGCAATAAATACTGGCTTTTTTGATCTGCGAATGATGTTGGCAAATTCCTTGTCGTAGCCTGTAAGACCGTCTTTGCAATCCACCATAAAGATGACGGCTGTGCATTCATCGAGAGCCATTTCAACCTGGGTGCGGATTTGCGATTCAAACTTGTCGTCCGATCCGGTCACGTAACCGCCAGTGTCGATTACGGTAAAATACTTTCCAATCCATTCAGCATAGCCATAGTGACGGTCTCGGGTTACACCGGGCATGTCGTCCATGATTGCTTGTCGCTGTTCTACTAATCGGTTGAAAAACGTAGACTTGCCTACGTTGGGTCTCCCAACAATTGCTACAATATTCGCCATTACTTATGAATCAGTGTCTAAAAGGCCTTAAGGCCCGAAATCAAAGCGCAAAGTTGATGATTATAATCCTATTTAAAAATTGAATCTCCGTCCCCGGAAAGAGTGAACCCTTATTCAGTATAGCCGAAGTGCTTTAGTTTGAGTGTCTGCTTTCGCCAGTTGTCAGCCACTTTCACGTGGGTTTCCAGAAAGATTTTCTTGCCGAAAAACTTTTCTAAATCGATGCGGGCTTCGGAGCCAACTTTCTTTAATGAACTTCCACCTTTGCCGATGAGGATGCCTTTCTGTGAATCGCGCTCTACATAAATCGTAGCGCGTATGCGAATGATGGCGTCTTCTTCTTTAAAGGTTTCAATACCTACTTCCGAGCTGTATGGTATCTCCTGATCGTAATTCAAAAAGATTTTTTCGCGAATGATTTCGGAGGCAAAGAACCGTTCACTCCGATCGGTGAAATTATCTTTTGGATAATAACCGGGATGCTCGGGTAAATAGTTTTGAATCGAAGTAAAAAGCTGATCCAGGTTGGTGCCGTCTTTGGCAGAAACAGGAATGATTTCTTTAGCATTGATCAGTGTTTTCCAATACTCAATTTTGTCATTCACCTGGGATCCTTTGGCCAGATCAATTTTATTAATCACCAATAGGATTGGTGTTTGCACGGTTTTGAAAATTTCGAAAAGCTGATCATCATACTTTTCTCCCAACTCCACAATCAACAAAATAAGATCGGCATCTTCCAATGATACTTTTACATAGCCCATCATGGCCTGCTGCAATTCGTACTTGGGTTCGAGAATGCCTGGGGTATCGGAGTAGACAATCTGAAAATTCTCACCATTCAAAATACCCATAATGCGATGCCGCGTAGTTTGCGCCTTGGCGGTGATGATGGAAAGATTTTCGCCCACCAGTTTATTGATGAGGCTGCTCTTACCCACGTTGGGCTTGCCTACGATACTGACGAAACCGGATTTGTGGGGTGTGGACACTTTAATTGATTCATGTAAAAATCAAAGTTAAGCCTTCCTGATCGCTATTCAATCTTCAATTTTCCACTGGCAAAAGACCTGCCGGTCCTATCAACCGATATGGAACACCAAAATTCTGAAATGCCGACCAATTGATGGCATCCTTCTTTCCATTGCTTTTATACTTAAGCACGGCTTGTCGCCAATGTTCGGAAGGAAAAAAAGGATGGGGCACTTGCAACTCCTGCACAAACAGATTCATCAGTTTTTCAGTTTCAGCATCATTCACATCCCATAAACTCATCAACACAGATTGTGCTCCCGCTTTTAAAAACCCCCGTGCCAGCCCAACAATACCGGCTTCATGAATCATTCCTAACCCAGTTTGGCAAGCACTTAAAATCACGATGGGCTTATTCTTAAGTGTTATCGATTGTATTTCTCGTGGAGTGATGAATCCACATCCGTCTGGTTGATATAAAGCGATAAAACTACTATCAAGCGGAGATTCCGGATCGGCCCAACCGTGGGTGGATAAATAAATAAAATTTGATGTGATCATCCTGGCCGTTACGGAATCTTTACGGGCAGCCGTTCCGGTTAGCACGGGGGCATTCAGAAATCTACCAACTTCAGTGGCTTCTTTTTCTGCACCCGGCAATGCTTTTAATTGATCCGTGCACCGATCCGTGAAGGAAGGATTACCACAAATAATAGGTTTAGTCAGATTAAATTGAAATGTCCCATTCTTCAACTTGTAATTCTGGTCATAGCTCATGGCATTATCTTCTACTGACTGAAAAAACTGGGTGAAGTTGTGAGCAAAGGAATACGACATGGAATCGATCAGCATTCCTTTCTCCTCTCCCCATGGCTTTAATAGGGCGAATGGAAAACTTGAGAGATTCAATATGGGCAAAATGATGAGGTACTTTTTACCAATAAGTTTTTCGCTGATGGCAGGAGGTAAAAGTATTTTGCTAATGATCGGCACGCTTTGATAAGTGCGTAACCGGTACTTTTTATTTTCGTTTTTAAACACACTACGACTAGCATTAAGTTTTTCATCTATCGCCAATGAAAACTTGAGTGTGTTTTCCATGGCAATTAGGGAGTCAACCTTTAATAGCGTGATGGCTGTTGCTTCCAGCGTATTGTGATTAAACAGCCAATGGTAAAGCGTATCATTTTCAAAGTGATAGAATAAAAGTGCGAATCCGGGTTGAGGGTCGCCATGGAGATCTTCACTATACTGGCTGACCACATCTTCGATTTTTTTCTGATTTACTTTTCCTTCAATGTAGGAAAGCCCGCGCGTGGCCATCAGATTCTTGAATTTTACTTCATAGGCCTGAAGCTGAGCGTTTAAGGATTTTGAATTTTGGGCAAGGTTGCTCTGTGGAAATAAAGAAATCAGGATGAAGGTGATGTAAAAAATAGATTTCATGCAGAAAGCTAAGAGAAGATGGACAGCCTTAAAATAAAAAAAGCGACTACTATAGTCGCTTTTTCCTTGTAGCGGGGACAGGACTCGAACCTGTGACCTTTGGGTTATGAGCCCAACGAGCTACCAACTGCTCCACCCCGCGATTTAGAGGCACAAAAGTAGGCCGATCTGACCGAAAAACCAAATGACATATAATTTAATCCTACACAACGCCTCTTTTTGTAATTTCGGATTTTAAGGATAATACCATGATTGTTGATTTAAGAAGTGATACCGTGACCAAGCCGACCAAAGGCATGCTCGAAGCCATGATGACGGCCGAAGTAGGCGATGACGTATTCGGAGAAGATCCGTCTGTAAAAGAGTTGGAACATAAATGTGCTTCGATGCTGGGCATGGATGCCGCAATTTTTTGCCCGTCAGGAACGATGACGAACCAGATCGGTATAAAAATTCTTACGCAGCCTTATGATGAAGTGATCTGCTACAAAGGATCACATATATATAAATATGAAGGTGGAGGGGTTGCTGGAAATAGTTTGGCCAGCGTGCGTTTGCTGGATGGTAGTCGCGGAAGACTTTCTGTTGAAGAAGTAGGGGCTAATGTCAACAACACCCAAGATGTGCATCAGCCCGTTTCTTCCGTAGTGTCGTTAGAGAATACCGTGGTGCGCGAAGCAGGGAGTTTTTATTATTTGAAAGATATTGCAGTAATCAGCGAGTTTGCCCGATCAAAAGGATTGAATATGCATTTGGATGGAGCGCGTTTCTTTAATGCCTTGACTGAAACAGGTGACAAAGCTGTTGATTACGGAAAATATTTTGATTCAATTTCGATTTGTCTTTCCAAAGGATTGGGTGCACCAGTTGGTTCAGTGTTAGCTTGCAAAAGAGAAGTAGAGCCCAAAGCAAGGCGCATGCGTAAAGCATTTGGTGGAGGCATGAGGCAAGCGGGATTTCTGGCAGCTGCTGGCATCTATGCATTAAATAACAACATCGCGCGATTGAAAGACGATCACGTTCGGGCTGCTAAACTTGAAAAAGCATTGAGTAATGCAAACTGGGTAAAGTCCATTATGCCGGTAGATACCAACATTGTTATTTTTTCCGTGATTGACAAAGTAACTCCTGAGCAGGCACTAGCAAAATTATCCGAACATGATATTAAAGCCATTAAATTCGGAGCGCAGGAAATCCGATTAGTCACACATCTTGATTTTGATGATCGCATGCTGGAAAAAACAGTAGACGTAATCAAAAAAATATCCTTCTGATTTATGGAAGATTTAGGAAAATCTTTTCCGTTAGCGGAAAGTATGGTAGACGCTGAGCAAGGCACAGACAAAAAACTGAATAATGAATTTTGTTTAAACTGTGGTGAGAAGTTGGTATACACCTATTGCCACCACTGTGGACAAAAAGATCTACCGAGAAGGCAAACCATGGGTGAGTTAATTGAAAACTTCATTGGCTCATTTTACAGTTTCGAATCAAAATTCTTTCGTACCATTAAGTTCCTGTTATTTAAGCCAGGATTTTTACCAGTAGAATACACAGCCGGAAAAAGAGAGAGCGACTACCACCCGGCCCGCGCTTACGTCTTTATTAGTTTTATTTTCTTCCTGCTTCTTTTCTCATTACCGGATATAGAAGACAAAAAGAAGAACAGGGTATTAATTCAAGAAGACAAGAAAGAATTTAGGGAGGGGATGAAGCAAATAAAGGAAGAACTCAATGAGTCAGGTATAGATTCTTCAAAAGCAGATTCCATCTATAATACATCGTTGGCCGCTGACACAACAGATATCATAAACTCGCTGGGACCCGAGAAGAAAATTAACGCAAAGAAAAAAAAGAACGGCATTAGCTTGATGGATTCAGAATATAAATCCATCAAGGAATATGACTCAGCTCAGCAGGCCCTTCCTGCATCAGAGCGTCATGGATGGCTCATGAAAAAATTACATATTCGTGGCATTGAGTTAAATCAACGATATCAGGGTGATGATGCAGGGAATCGGTTTACCGATGATTTTAAGAAAGCATTTCTCGAAAACTTTTCGAAAGTGTTGTTTTATTTATTGCCGATTTTTGCGCTACTATTAAAGTTGCTTTATGTTCGCAGAGATTATTACTATTCGGAACATTTAGTTTTCTCAATCTATTACTACAATTTCTTTTATCTCGCAGCTTCGTTCTATTTGTTGTTCGATTATATCCCTTTTGTTGGTGGATTACTTACTTCCGCGATGGTCATCTGGGCGCTGGTTTATTTGCCCCTGGGGATGAAACGTATGTACCAGCAAAGCTGGCGCAAAACTATTCTTAAGTATAGTATTTTTTTGTTTGCTTTTTTTGTTTGTCTCATGATCGGTATTACCGGAAGTATGTTGGCAATTCTAATGTATCTATAAATCATGTTTGAAACCAATGCTCCATTAGCTGAACGCTTAAGGCCTTCGAAACTTGAGGACCTGATTGGTCAGGAGCATCTGGTTGGTGAAAACGGAATCATCCGCAAAGCAATTCTAACAGGCAATGTGCCTTCTATGATTTTATGGGGACCTCCGGGGGTAGGAAAAACTACGATCGCCAATATCATTGCCAACGAAGTGAAGCGACCCTTTTACATGCTGAGCGCAGTAAGTGCTGGTGTGAAGGATGTACGCGATGTTATCGACCAGGCAAGGCGGGCAAGCAGGGTGATTTTATTCATTGATGAAATTCATCGCTTCAACAAATCACAACAAGATGCGCTGCTCGGTGCTGTAGAAAAAGGAGTGATTACCTTAATTGGAGCAACCACCGAAAACCCTTCCTTTGAAGTTAACTCAGCATTGCTTTCACGATGTCAAGTGTATACCCTCAAAGCACTAACGGAAGCAGACCTCATTAAACTGATTGGGCATGCGCTCTCAAAAGATGTGGAGTTAAAAAAGAGAAAGATCAACATCAAAGAATATCAGGCCCTGATCAATATTTCAGGTGGTGATGCACGAAAGCTTTTAAACCTGCTCGAAATAATCAGCGAATCTGCGGCTGATGAAATCACGGACGAATTCGTGATGAATGTTGCTCAAAAGCACATCGCTATTTATGATAAAAGTGGAGAACAGCATTACGATATTATATCAGCATTCATAAAATCAATTCGCGGCAGTGATCCGAATGCAGCAGTGTATTATTTGGCGCGCATGATCGAAGGAGGAGAAGATGTGAAATTTATTGCCCGCAGAATGGTGATCCTGGCATCGGAAGATATCGGCAATGCAAACCCAACCGCTTTGGTCATGGCGACTACTGCATTTCAGGCAGTGAATGTAATAGGTTATCCAGAGGCGCGGATTATTCTTTCCCAGTGTGCCATTTATCTGGCCACTTCCTCCAAGAGCAATGCGAGCTATATGGCCATTGAAAAAGCATTGGCTATGGTGAATGAAACCGGTGATCTCCCCGTGCCGTTGGCGGTGCGTAATGCGCCAACCAAACTGATGAAAGACCTTGACTACGGAAAGGGATATCAATATGCCCATGACTTCCGTAATAACTTTGTGGCGATGGAATTTCTACCGGATCAGATCAAGGAAACTAAATTCTACGAGCCCGGCAAAAATGCCCGCGAGGAGGAATTGAGAAATTACCTGAAAAAATTGTGGGATAAGAAGTATAATTACTGACTGAAATAAATGCAGCGACTTTTATTTGAACATTCTCCTTATTTTCTTTTACTGTGTGTTGCAGTTGGCGTTGGCTATGCGCTTATTCTTTATCGAGCCAGGTACACATGGAGCAAAAGAACAAACCGGATTTTATTTATGCTGCGAGCTGTCCTCGTTTCTTTTCTTGCATTCCTTTTGTTAGGCCCTATTCTCAAACTGATCACCAATGAATATGAAAAACCTACGTGGATATTTTTAATCGATTCATCCACTTCTGTGGGAGAAGTGATAGACTCCGTAGGTCAGGCAAAACTCACAGCAACTTTGAGTGAAGCAAAGGAGGCCATAGAGAATTCAGGTTATGAAGTAAAATGGAAAGACCTTGCTGGAAATGATTTGACCATCGTAAAGGCAAACGGTCAAACGTCAGATCTTAATCGTGGTATTCAAAATATTGTCAATGAATTTGAAGGAAGGAATCTAGCTGGAGTTGTACTGTTATCTGATGGTATTTATAATTCTGGTGCATCACCACTTTATACTCCTGTGCGGGTGCCGGTTTATACTGTAGGCCTAGGTGATACTACGGAGCGCGTTGATTTAATCTTAAAGAATGTTGCCTTTAATAAAGTAGCCTATCAGGGAAACAAATTTCCATTGAAAGCTCAGGTGTTGATGCAAGGCATCGAGAATCAGGATGTTTCAGTGAGCGTGATTAAGGCTGGTAAGGTGTTAGGTAACGAAAAACGAAACACAGGCACGAAGTCATTAATCGATTTTGATTTTCAATTGGATGCTTCTGAAAAAGGAATTCAACGCTACGACATTTCGGTTAAGCCACTGGATCAGGAAAGAAACAAGAGAAATAATGCCTTGAGCATTTTCATTGAAGTGGTTGATGGTAAAAAGAAAATTGTATTAATAGCACCAGCCCCTCATCCTGATATCAAAGCATTAAGAGCTGTCGTGGAAAAAAATTCAAACTATGAGTTTATTGTTCATATTCCGGGTGTAGCGAATGCCGATGCTGAATACCTCAAGTCTGCTGCTGCTGAGCTTATAATTTTTCATCAGGTTATGGATGTGACTGGCAGAACGTTGCCTCTTTATAACGTGCTTTCCAAAAGTTCATCTTCTATGCTGTTGATGATTGGAAGTCAAACGAATTTACGACAGTTGCCGGCTTATCAAATTCCCATTCAATTTGAATACCGCGGACAATGGGATCAGATAACTCCGGTGGTGAATAGTGACTTCCGTGATTTTCATTTTTCAGAAAACAGTAATGGAATTTTCTCACGCTATCCGCCCGTGCAAGTTCCGTTTGGAAAATTTACTTATCCGCAAAAAGCTAAAGTTCTGCTCTATCAGCAAATCGGCAGCGTAACTACTGACCGGCCTTTGTTAATGAGTTGGGAAGAAGGTGAAAAGAAAATAGCCGTGATAATCGGAGAAGGTCTCTGGCGGTGGCGTCTCAATGAGTTTGCGGATCATGGCAACACAGAAATATTTGATGAGTTGTTTTCAAAACTCATTCAATATTTAAGTACACAAGAAGACAAGCGTAAGTTCCGCAGTTTCCCGTTACAAAATGAGTTTTCTGATTCAGAACCGATTGTAATCGAGAGTCAGGTATATAATGATTTGTTTGAGTTGATATATGGAAACACCATTCAACTACAAGTGCGTGATGATCAAGGTGCAGTGATCAATTATAGTTACACGACAAGCCCCGGAGGATCCCGCTATCGAATAGGAGGATTGAAAGAAGGGGTCTATCGATTTAAAGCATCGACCATGTTAAATGAAAAGACGGAAGAAGTAAACGGTCAGTTTTTAGTGAAGGCACAAAATATTGAAGCACAAAACCTCACTGCTGATTTTGGTTTGCTTCAAAAGCTCTCCAGTGAATCAGGCGGAAAGTTTTATAATTCAAATGAATTCTCCTTGTTAACCAGTGATCTTGAAAAGACCAAAGCGGCAAGTCTTATTCATTCTGAAGAATCCTTTAATCAACTAATTAATCTTAAGTGGTTATTCTTTCTTATTCTCAGCTTGATTTCTGCTGAGTGGTTTATACGAAAATACCAGGGAGGTTATTAATTTTCAATCGTGTCTTTAGCTCAATGAAATAAAAAAGGCGGGTTTCCCCGCCTTCATGTTTTTAAAATTTTACTTATTCGCTTTTCTTTTCTTTTGAAGAAGCTTTCGGTTTTTTTGTTTTGATGGTGAGCAGATCACCCGTGCCTTCATAGTCGGCCATAATGATTCCTCCTTCTGGAATTTCACCCTTCAGAATTTCTTCCGCCACTGGGTCTTCCAGGTATTTTTGGATGGCCCTGTTCAAAGGACGAGCTCCAAACTGCTGGTCATAACCTTTTTCAGCCAGGAAGTCTTTTGCTTTATCAGTCAACTCTACATTGTATCCCAATGTAGTGATGCGTGCAAAAAGTTTTCCAAGAGTGATGTCAATAATCTTATGAATGTCCTCACGTTTCAATGAGTTGAACACAATGACATCATCTAGGCGGTTAAGGAACTCAGGACTGAACGCACGTTTCAAAGCGCTTTGAATGGTTGACTTCATCACCTCTTCTTCGTTCTCACGTTTTGCCTTGGTAGTAAAACCAATTCCAGCACCAAAGTCTTTCAAATCGCGCACTCCAATATTTGAAGTCATGATGATGATTGTGTTTCTGAAATCCACTCTGCGGCCTAAGCCATCGGTAAGAATTCCATCATCCAACACCTGCAAAAGTATGTTGAACACATCCGGGTGAGCTTTTTCAATTTCATCCAGCAATACAACGGAGTACGGTTTGCGTCTTACTTTTTCAGTAAGCTGACCGCCTTCTTCATAACCTACATATCCGGGAGGCGCACCTACTAAACGTGATACGGAGAATTTCTCCATGTATTCACTCATGTCCATCCGCACCAGCGTGTCTTCTTTATCGAAGAGGTAGTAGGCCAATACTTTGGCTAATTCTGTTTTACCTACACCGGTGGGTCCTAAGAAAATGAAAGAACCAATTGGTTTCTTTGGATCTTTCAAACCCACGCGTGTGCGCTGAATCGCTCTGGTTAATTTCTTGATGGCTTCTTCCTGACCTATGACTTTACCGCTGAGTTGTTCGGCCATTCCCAAAAGCTTATTGCTTTCCTTTTGTGCAATACGATTAGCCGGAATGCCGGTCATCATACCCACCACATCAGCTACATTGTCTTCAGTAACCGTATATTTTTCAGTTCTTGTCTTTTCTTCCCAGCGGGCTTTTGCAAGATCAAGTTGTTCTATAAGCTTCTTCTCTTTATCACGAAGTTGTGCGGCCTCTTCATACTTCTGGCTTTTCACCACGCGATTTTTTTCTTTCTTCACGTCTTCAATAGCCTCTTCGAATTTTACAATTTCTTCAGGCACATGAATGTTGTTGATGTGCACGCGCGCTCCAGCTTCGTCCATCACATCAATCGCTTTATCTGGAAGGAATCGATCGCTGATGTAGCGGTCCGATAATTTCACACAAGCTGCCAACGCTTCTTTGGTGTAGCTTACATGGTGGTGATCTTCATATTTCTCCTTGATGTTTTCCAGAATCTGAATGGTTTCATCAACCGAAGTCGAATCGACCAACACCATTTGGAATCTGCGTGCAAGCGCTCCGTCTTTTTCAATGTATTGACGATACTCGTCCAGCGTAGTAGCTCCAATGCATTGTATTTCTCCGCGGGCAAGCGCAGGTTTAAACATGTTGGATGCATCCAGCGATCCGGAAGCGCCACCAGCACCGACAATGGTATGTAATTCATCGATGAACAAAATAACGTCTGGAGATTTTTCCAATTCATTCATCACGGCCTTCATGCGCTCTTCAAACTGGCCACGGTATTTGGTGCCAGCAACCAATGAAGCCAGATCCAGTGTCACCACGCGCTTGCCAAAAAGAACGCGTGATACTTTTTTCTGAACGATGCGAAGCGCGAGACCTTCAGCGATAGCAGTTTTACCAACACCGGGTTCACCAATAAGAATAGGATTGTTTTTCTTTCTGCGACTAAGAATCTGAGCGACACGTTCAATTTCTTTTTCGCGTCCTACGATAGGGTCGAGTTTATTGTCTTCTGCAAGTTTAGTAAGATCGCGACCAAAATTATCAAGCACAGGAGTACGTGATTTTTCGGTGCCTTTCTTTTCTTTGCCGGGCCCACTTGGGTTTGCACCACTTCCAAACATTTTAGATGAATCATCATCCGGATCGTCAGTATCAGAAGCCGATGTAGGTTGATCGTTTTGGTATTCCAGCATTTCTTTCACTACATCATAAGCCACATCAAACTTGTTTAATATTTGAGTGCCCAGGTTATCCGGGTCGCGTAAAATAGAAAGCAATAAATGCTCGGTACCAATCAATTGTGCTTTAAATATTTTGGCTTCCAGATAGGTGATCTTTAAAACCTTTTCGGATGCTCTGGTTAATGGAATATTAGCAAGGTTTTTTATTTCGTGTGTGGCCGTGCCTTTAGAAACTTTCTCAATCTCTGAGCGAAGTTCATCCAATGGGACTCCTAGTTTTTTCAGCACACCCACAGCAACACCTTCACCCTCGCGAATCATCCCCAATAACAGATGCTCAGTGCCGATATAATCATGTCCTAATCGTAGTGCTTCTTCCCGACTTAGAGAAATTACTTCTTTCACGCGGTTAGAAAATTTTGCTTCCATATTTGCCATAGTAATGAGTAATGTAAATGTAAAGTTTTAAGCGTGATTATTCAAAAGGCTTGAAGAGGATAAAATCCACGAGTGCATATCTTCCAATCCCTCAAAAAAACAAGTTTAAGATTGTATTTGTTCAGATCTTATATCCGTGAAGCGAGGATAAGGGAAGCAGCCCTTGGTCCTTCACAAAACAGTAAATCAATCAGGCTTAAATTTTCTACAAAACCACTGCCAAAAACCTGATAGTATGACACTGGTTTGTACAAGTTACGCTCTGAAACCGATTTCTTTGGATTTATCAGCGATCTCAGATCAAAAATAGTCGCAGGTGGTTCTTTTTGGTACGACACACTTACCGAGCGTGTTGGAGCAAAACGGATGGACTTAAGACAGAATGACAGCAATTCTAAATTCAGGTCGAACAGAAAATCGTGATCACGATACAAAATCGTTCTTAAATCATCCGAATAGTACTCGAAATAGGGTGCTTTTCTGTATGCAGACTCGATTGTTCTCCAGTGATTGTTTTGCCATTTTTTACTGTGGTCAATGCGAACGTCTTTGATTACTGTTTTTCCATGTTTGGCTGTGAGCGGAACGATCAGCATTTCAACACCTTGTGCGGTATTGATATAACATCGGTTGCGATAGCTTTGCTTCACATAATGCTCGCACTTTTCCAATTCAATGGTTTCGTAGCCTTGCAGTGCACAGAAATATTCCAGTGATGGCAGATAATGGAGATCAATGAGTAAATTCAAAATTTCAGATTTCAGATTTAAAATTAAGAACTCTGCTCAAATGAAATTTTAAATTCAGGATTTGAAATCGTGTTACCATTCAAATTGCCCAAGCCCTTGTCGTGTTACAACGGGTTCACCACCTGTAAAGTCGACAATTGTGGAAGGAATGTTGCCACCCGTGCCACCATCAATAACCAGATCTACTTTGTGTTTAAAGTCTTCATAGATTTCTTCAGGGTCGGTCGTGTATTCTTTGATGTTATCATCATCTTTTATCGATGAAGTAATCAAGGGGTTGTCAAGAAGTTTTACAATTTCCAGCGGTATTGGGTGATTGGGAATACGAATGCCTACGGTTTTTTTGTTGACATCGAGAATTTTAGGCACATGACTACTTGATTCAAAGATAAAAGTGAAGGCACCGGGCAATAACTTTCGCAGAATTTTAAATTCAGGTGTGTCGATGCGCTTGACATATTTTGAGATATGACTGAGATCGCTGCAGATGAAGGAGAGATTCAGTTTTTGAGGTTTTATTTCCATGATATGGCAAAGCCGCTCTACTGATCTTCGATTCATCAGATCACATCCAATTCCGTAAATAGTATCGGTTGGATACACGATGATGGCACCTTCGCGTAATAATTCTACAGCGCGGGCTATTTTTCTAGGTTCTGGCGTAACTGGGTGGATGGATAAAAACTCAGCAGGCATGCATTATAAAACTAGTAAGCGTGAGCAAGTTAACTCAATTAATAGTTATCGCAGTTGTCTTCGTTCATTTTAGTAAATTTGAACCTTTAATTTTTTACTATGGCCGAAGTTCCTAAAAAGAAGCTTGCATTTTTCCTGATCCTGTCGACTCTTACGATCACGTTTATTTTTTATGGCTACCAGATTTTCTATACGCCAAATATCCTGATAGACAGGGATGACCGAGTATTTACGATCCACTCGGGAACTACTTTTCGCAAAGTACAGGAGGATTTGGGTAAGGGAAATTTTGTGAACGACATGGTCTCATTTAGTTTCCTGGCTCGCTTGTATAACTATGACGAAAACATAATATCGGGAAGATATGCGCTGCGTAGAAATATGACCAATATAGATGCAATCCGCATACTACAATCAGGAAACAGGCAGGCCGTAAAAGTGACGTTTACAAATGTGCGTCTTATTGACGAGCTACCAGCCAAGATCACAAAAAACATTGGAGTTTCTCCTTCTGAATTTAATGATGCGATCGATGATTTCATTTCTTCCAATGATGAAGGATTTAATAGAGAGAATTTGATCGGTATGTTTTTGCCTAATACCTACGAAGTATATTATAATGTACTTCCCGATGAACTTGTTACTCGGATGCTTTCGGAATATAAACGATTTTGGAATGAAGAAAGGCAGGCAAAAGCAAAGGCATTGGGTCTAAACCCTAAAGAAGTATCCACACTTGCTTCCATTGTTCAGGCAGAAAGCGTAAAGTCGGATGAAGCTCCCATTATTGCGGGATTATATATCAATCGCCTTAAGAAAGGCATTCCATTACAAGCCGATCCTACATTGGTTTTTGCGGCTGGTGACTTCACCATAAAGCGAGTTCTTAACGAACATAAAGCGATTGATTCACCTTATAACACGTACAAAAAAGCGGGATTGCCTCCTGGTCCGATCAACATGCCACAGATTGCTACCATCGATGCCGTGCTCAATTATCAAAAGCACACGTATATTTACATGTGTGCGAAGGAAGATTTTTCGGGCCGTCACAATTTTGCAACAACACTCGATGAGCATAACAGGAACGCACGCAAATATCAAAAAGCGTTAACTATTGAGATTAAGATAGGTGAGGCTTTGATAAAGAGTGGTCAAAAAAAGAATTGATGTATACGTCTGAAACGTTTATTCGTGTGCGCTATGGCGAGACAGACCAAATGGGTTATGTCTACTATGGCAACTACGCGATGTATTATGAAGTAGGCAGGGTAGAGAGTTTACGAAAACTCGGGCTTACCTATAAGGAGCTGGAAGATATGGGTGTCATGATGCCCGTGCTGGAAAATAAATCAAAATTTCTGAGTGCTGCGTTGTATGATGATCACCTAAGGGTAATGACGACTATTCGCGATAAGCCTGGTGTGAGAATAAAATTTGAGTATGATATTTTCAATGGCGAGGGTAGGTTGATTCATCAAGGTGAAACTACATTAGCCTTCGTTGATAAGAAGACTGGAAGACCAAGTAGGCCGCCACAAGTTTTTCAAAATGTATTGAAACCTTATTTCGGATGAAGTACGTTACCCGCAAGCGCATTCTTCAATACACTAAGGCCCGGGCAGGAAGAAGCTGGCTTAAAAAAATTAAGTTCAAGCGATATGGTGGATTAACACTTTATAAATTCATCAAGATATTTTTACATAACGTTGAAGAAGATGAAATACTAGATCGCTCCAATGGAGTTGCCTTCAATTTTATTTTGGCAATTTTCCCAACGATCATATTTTTTTTCACACTGATACCCTATCTCACAGCGTACTTTCCAGCAATAAGCCAGCAAAATATCATGGAGTTCATGCGCTCGCTGTTGCCAGCGAGTATGTTTGGAGAAGTATCCAGTACCATTGAAGATATTATCAAAAATCAGCGAGGGAGTTTACTCACATTCGGATTTATTTTTGCCGTTTATCTCGCCACAAATGGTATGTTAGCTTTAATGCGTGCATTTAATTCCTGTTATCGTACGATAGAAAAAAGAGGTTTGCTTCGAATGCGCATCACAGCATTTGCGCTAACGGGCATACTCTCAATAGCGCTTTTTGTAGCCGTGGCACTTTTGGTGGTTGGGCAAATTGCCATAGATCACCTCGCTGTGAATGCACAGAAATTTGATATCAACCTGGATGACTATACGCTATACTTTTTGTTCGCTTTGCGATTCTTGGTGATTTTCATTTTGTTCTTTATTGTCATTTCATGCATTTATTATTTTGGACCGTCCGTTCATTATAGTTGGACTTTCTTTTCTATTGGTTCGGTCCTTGCAACCTTTGCTGGCTTGGGTATCTCCTATGGATTTTCTTATTACATCACCAATTTCGGTGCCTACAATAAAATATATGGCTCTATCGGGGCGCTTATTGCCTTGATGGTTTGGATGGATTTACTTACCCTGGTATTGCTCTTTGGTTACGAAGTGAATGCTAGTCTTCATTATGGCCGCAAGCTTCAGGCAGTTCGATATAATCTCGATTTAAAGAAGATAAAATCAGAACGCGGATTGAAATAGTCTAGGAGAATCGAAAAGGTCTGGATGATCATTTTTTATTGAAATATAATAATAGTTGTATATTCAGACAGCGGTATGTTGTATGATCGCGGCATTTCAGTATCCTAAAATTCACTAATCATAATCGTTTTAGATTTATGGAACGTAGAAATTTTTTAAAAACAGCGGGTGTTTTTGCAGCGGGATTTTATGCTTCCCGTATTCCGTCCATCGCGGGTCCATTCATGCCCGGTGAAGTAGGAGGTTATCAAATTCCGATAGACAAAAAGTTGGACCCTCAATGGGTGAAATCACTTTATCAACGAGGTAATCCTACCCGGTATTTTAAAAGTAAAAATGAATTGCAATATTTAGGGATGCCTGTGGGTGGCATTAATACGGGTACACTTTATCTGGGTGGAGACGGCCGACTTTGGTTATGGGATATATTCAACGACAATCGGGAAGGAATAGATCCTAAAGAAGTGAATTGGGAGGGAGTAACGACACACGCAGCTAAAGTGAGATCCCGAGATGGTTCTGCATACATAGCACCAGCAAAAAACATTCGCCCGGTAGATCAGGGTTTTGCTTTTCAGATAAAGACGAAAAATGCTTCGGTAATAAAAAAAATGGAGTCAAGTGATTGGGACGATATCATCTTTGAAGCCACGTATCCAATCGCAACCATTACTTATGTGGATAAACAATTGGAGTTAGAAATTACAGCTGAAATCTTTTCTCCTTTCATTGCGCTTGACGAAAAGAATTCAGGGTTGCCAGCAACGATTTATTCACTCAAGGTCAATAATAAATCAAGCCGCAACCTGGAAGTTAACATTGCTGGTTGGCTTGAAAATAAAACCTGCATTGGCAGTACCGATACAGACCTTGAGAGAATCAATACATCCACTACAAAGAATGGAAATGAAATCTTACTTTCTTCGGTAAAGAGTAAGACCAGTAATCCGGATTTGATGAAATTATCAAACTACGGAACGATGGCGATTTGTTCTATGACGAAGGGAGCGCTTATCAATACTTCTGTTGAACCTGAAGTTTCGGAAACACTTTTTAACTCGGATAGCAAAAAACAAATCAGTACGGGTATTGATAAAAAATTGATAGGCAGTGTTGTGGCTAGATTGAAGGTAAAGTCGAGGTCTGCATCCAGCGCAGATTTTATCTTAAGCTGGCACTTTCCAAATCTATCATTCAAAGCCATTCCGGACACAGGTCATTTTTATAACACACTATTTAAATCAGCTGCAGAGGTAATTGATTACGTACGATTGAATTATCAGAAACTATATTCTGAAAGTCGATTATGGAAAGAAACATTTTATGATTCCACCTTACCCTGGTGGTTTTTGGAGAGAACATTTTTAAACATTTCTTGTCTCGCTACTACAACCTCCCATCGTATGGAAAGCGGCCGGCACTATATGTGGGAAGGAGTGGGCTGCTGCCCAGGCACATGCACGCATGTGTGGCAATACGCACAGGCCTCGGGGCGTATATTTCCAGGTTTTGAAAAAGAAGTGAGGGAGAGAATTGATCTGGGTTTGTCCTTACAGCATGATGGCAGTATGTGGTATCGCTGTGAGGCTGACAAACGCCCAGCTGTAGATGGACAAGCCGGAACCATCCTTCGGTTTTACAGAGAACATCAGATGAGTGCCGATGATCGTTTTTTGAAAGATCACTGGTCTAAAATAAAAATGACCATCATGTTCTTAATGTCGTTGGATAAAAATGGAGATGGCATGGAGGATACTCCCGTTGAGAATACATTAGATGCCATGTGGGATGGGGAAATTTCGTGGATTGTTGGATTGTGTATAGCGGCAGTAAAGGCAGGAGAGAAGATGGCAGAGGAAATGAGTGATATGGAGTTTGCTGCTAAATGCCATAAGTATTTTGAGCTGGGTAAAAAGAACATGGAGGAAAAGTTATTTAATGGCGAGTACTTTATTCATAGCCCAGATGCTGAGAAGGGCAGAGGGCGATTAGGATCGTATAACACGTGCCACATCGATCAGGTATATGGACAGAGCTGGGCGCATCAGGTAGGACTTGGACGAGTGTTGGAAAAGGATAAAACTATATCAGCACTTAAGAGTCTTTGGAAATATAATTTTACTCCTGATGTTGGCCCATATATAAAAGAGCATACCGGAGGCAGACCTTATGCATTGGCGGGTGAAGGCGGCCTGATCATGAACTCCAATCCAGCAAACGAAGAAAAACCATACGGTGATAATGTTACCTGGCAACTAGGATATTTTCATGAGTGCATGAGTGGCTTTGAACATCAGGTAGCTTCGCACATGATGGCCGAGGGAATGATTGATGAAGCGCTGGTGCTTACAAGAATGATTCACGATCGCTATCATGCGACAAAGCGAAATCCATTTAATGAAATTGAGTGCAGCGATCATTATGCAAGAGCCATGGCCAGCTATGGAACGTTTATCACAGCCAGTGGATTTGAGTATCATGGGCCACAAGGGTATATGCGCTTTGCCCCTAAAATAAATGCTGAAAACTTCAAAGCGCCATTTGTTTCGGCTGAAGGCTGGGGTTCATTTAGTCAGGCAAAACAGGCTGATGCGCTGAATGCTGAATTACATCTGAAGTATGGCAAACTAAGAATAAGGACATTTAGCGTTGAAACATCAACCACTATTTCTAAAGTAGTAGCCATGCTGAATGGCAAACGACTAGAAGCAACGTTTTCACAAAGTGGCAGCAACTGCATGATTCAGTTAAGTGCCGATGTGAACATGACCGTGAACCAAAAACTTACCGTGACGCTGCATTCGTGATGAATTGGCGTTAATTAATCCCATGCCACTGATATAATCACAAAAGCCCTAAAATTGGTATGGTATGTGGTATGGAACTCCTATAAAAAAATAGAAGTAACTGAAAATCAATCAGTTACTTCTATTCAGGCAGAGGAAGAGGGATTCGAAGTATATCATAACTAATTGATAATCAATTAATAAATTTTTAGAAAGTCGTTTTCATACCATATTTTGGTATGAAATCATACCATATAAAATGTCTGTACTTTCTTTGGTCATCTTTTGGTTCAATAGGGAACACTTATAATGAATGGCTTTACCCTCTAATTTGATTTATAAGAGAGGGTCATCTTTCCTAAAGGGTATTGCATCTCTATTCCATAGTATTCCTATAAACGAAAGCTGCCCCATAAGCTAAAAGGATGAAAACCCTCTCTTTGGAACACCTTTTAACCAATGGCTTTACCCTCAGATTTGAATTATAGGTAATGTTCACCCTTCGGAAAGGTGATTCACAGCCATCTTTCAGAGCTCCCTTATGAACGGAATATGTCGCTAAGCTTTAATTGAAAATAGCTGAAAATAGCTATTTCATTCAGTTACAGTAGGCCTTCGTTATAACGAGGAGTACTTTGGAATCCAATAAATCATTTAACTAAATCCGATATGAAAAATCTATGTAAACCACTTTTTAGCTTAATTATTCTTTTGAATATCGTTTTTATTTATAGCTGTAAGGAGGATGAGCCGACTATTGCACCAACTGCGGTAACAGGAACAGTTTCAGCAATAACTTCAAATTCTGCTAACGTTGATGGGCAGATTACATCAGATGGAAATTCTGATGTGACTGAACGAGGGATAGTTTATGGCACGACATCAAATCCAACTGTAAGTAATAATAAAGCAATAAGCGGAAGTGGGATTGGTACATTCACTTCTAATCTTACCAACCTCACATCGGCCACAACCTACTTTGTTCGTGCATATGCTACAAATTCTGTAGGAACATCCTATGGGTTAGAAGTGAGTTTTAAAACATTAGGCGTATTAGGAAGTGTAACCACGACAAATGTAACTGCAATTACGGGTGTTTCTGCAACGAGTGGAGGTAATATTACAGATGACGGTGGAGTTGACATTACTGCTCGTGGTGTTTGTTGGAGTACTTCACCAAATCCTACAATAGCCAATAGTAAGACTACCGATGGAAGTGGTAAGGGCAGTTTTAGCAGTAGTATCGTTGGGTTAACTAATGGAACGAAGTACTATGTAAGAGCTTATGCCACTAACTCTATTGGAACTTCATATGGTAATGAAGTAAACTTCATCACTCTTTCAACGCCTACATTGACAACGACAGCCATAAGTTTACTTACCAGCGTTTCTGCAACGAGTGGAGGCAATATCACGGATGACGGTGGTGCTAACATTACAGTACGTGGAGTCTGCTGGAGTACTTCACCAAACCCGACCATAGTAAATAGTAATACGGTTGATGGAAATGGTAAAGGCAGTTTCAATAGTAGCATAAGTGGGTTAGCTAATGGAACGAAGTATTATGTTAGAGCTTATGCCACTAATTCAATTGGAACTTCATATGGTAATGAGGTAAATTTTACCACTCTCTCACCACCAACTTTAACGACAACAGCCATAAGTTTACTTACCAGTGTTTCTGCAACGAGTGGGGGTAATATTACTGATAATGGTGGTGCCGATATTACGGCTCGTGGTGTTTGTTGGAGTACTTCACCCAACCCATCTATTGCAAATAGTAAAACTACAGACGGAATTGGTTCAGGAAGTTTTTCAAGCACTTTAAGTAACCTCTCACCAATTACAACCTACTATGTCCGGGCTTACGCCTCTAATTCAGTTGGAACTTCTTACGGTAATGAAATCACCATTACAACATTAGGTGTTGTGGATATTGATGGAAATATCTATAGTGCTGTTGTAATAGGAACACAGATTTGGATGAAAGAAAATTTAAAAGTATCGAAATACCTAAATGGTGATGCTATACCCAATGTAACAGATAACAATACCTGGACAGCCCTAACAACTGGAGCATACTCTTATTATAATAATGATGCTACTAAAAATATTACCTATGGCAAATTATACAATTGGTATGCTGTAACTGATAGTCGTAGTCTTTGCCCTTCCGGTTGGCATATGCCAAGTAATTCAGATTGGTCCGCATTGTCAACTTATTTAGGTGGTACAAGTGTTGCCGGTGGAAAAATGAAATCTACAGGAACAACTTATTGGCAAAGTCCCAACACAGGAGCAACAAATGAAAGCGGGTTTTCAGGATTACCAGCGGGTGTGAGGCTTGCGGATACAGGCAATTTTATAACAGAAGGCCAAGTTGGTTATTGGTGGACTTCAACCCAAAATATTAGCATTAATAACTGGGCCTATAACAGATTCCTACAATACAATCTCACTCAATTAAGCATTAGCAATGATTCTGGCAATCCTTTCCAATCTGGTTTTTCCGTACGATGCATCAAAGACTAATTCTTCAGCAATCAGACAGAAAGCTACCCTTCAACGGTAGCTTTTTTTTTGAGCATTCAATGAATTTTACTTTTATAGAACCAACTTAATACTCGCTTAGATAAATTTCCTACAGAATTGCATTTACTCTGCCTTAAAATGTTGGTAACAAATAAATTATCCTTCATCTTTAGAATATTGCAACGCATCCTAATGATTTACCACTAATTATAAATCCATAAATGAAGATGCTATTCAGGCTATTACCGATTCTTTTAATTCACACAGCTAACTTTGTCGCAATAGCCCAACAACCCAATGATATTTGGATGCTAAAGGAAATGCTTAAAGACTCAACTTTTAATGGTGAAATTGTAAACAGATGGTATCACAATTATGGCCCAATCTTTTTGCCAAGCGAGGCTATCAATCATAACTGGATGCAAGGAAGGGATAATTTAATTAAAAATAGAAATGGATTATTCACAAATATTTCCTCAACAGGTAAAGTCTATCATATTTCTTTGATATCTGATACAGTAATTTTTACACGAATTGATTCAACCATTTACGAAGGATATAATAATGCTGCTTATGTATTTTCAAATAACGATACTATATACTCACTCGGTGGTTATGGCTTTTGGCATTTTAATGGGGATTTAAGGTACTACAGACAATCTTCACGAGGATGGGAAGTTGCACCTCTAAATAAAAGGATAAATTTTAATGTTGATGACCACGGAATTCATTACGACCAACAAACTGGAAAAATCTTTTATGTTACTGGAGAATATTTCGATGAAGGAATTAAAAGGGATGTTAATGACAAACCGCCTATTTCAGTTTATGAATTGAACCTAAAATCAAAAAATTGGTACGAATTAGGAATCAGAACTGATGAATTTTTTAGAATAATTGCAAAAGCGAATCGAATAGCATCACTCCCTTGGGGAGAACTCGTTTATACACCACCTCAAGCAGTCAATAAACTGCAACCTTATTTATTAGACTATAACGAAAATAAAATATATAAGCTGAAGGAGCCAGATAAGATAAATAAAGTATTTGATGGAATTATGTACAACAAAAGCTCAAATAGATTCATTTCATACTACAATGACAGTACATTAGTCGTTTTGACTAATCCAAAATCGATTTCTAGGATACCCCTAATAAAGTCGGATTTTGTGGAGACAGATATTTCAATCTATACACCAACTGGAGATTCCGGATAATGTGACCACTGATTTCCGTTTGAATGTGACCACTTGATTCCGGAGCAAAGTGACCACCTGATTTGAGTTAAAAATGTATTGAGATCGGTTGACCTGAACAGTTGATTGAATAGGCTAACTCTGCGCCTTTTCTAAATCACTTTCGATGGCCAACATTTTTTAACTCAGATAATGACTTGACTTTTAGTGGTCGCTTTGCTCCGGAATCATGTGGTCAATTACACCGGAATATCCACTTGACGACTGATAGGATATTTTGTTAACCGTCTGATCGTTTTAAGTGGTCTTGACCAACGCGCTTGATTTCATCAACCTTCAAATTTTAATCTATGCACACCATTGTTCAACGCGCCTGTCAAGAGCTTGCGGGTTTTCAAAAGCTTTGCCTTCAGTTGGAAAAAAGAATCCTGATCACGGGCAAAAGTATGAGTACGTTAAATAGTTACATGCGCTGCGTGGCTCACGTTTCCCTCCATTACCAATTGCTGCCTACAAAACTTACGCATGATCAGATTGAAGACTATCTGTACAGGTTGAAAAAGAAAGGTGCAGCAGAGTCATTCTTCAAGCATACGGTGTATGGCTTGCGCTTTTTGTTTCGGGTAGTGGGGTTGCCAGACCGGGCTATTAAACTTCCTGCGCTGAAGAATAATCTAAAGTTGCCGGTAGTATTAAGTAAAGCGGAGGCACAAAAATTATTGCAAGCGCCCATACTTTTTAAGCATAGGGTGGTGATTGCCATGCTTTATGCATGCGGTTTGCGCTGTCAGGAAATGCTAAAGCTTAAAATTCAGGATGTTGATTTTGAACGGAATATGATCCACATCCGGCAAAAGTAAAGGAAAGAAGGATCGATATGTTCCTATGGGCTCAGTAATGATTAATGAGATTAAGAGCTACACTCCGGCACACGTATGCAACCCATTTATTATAGCAGGGATTGGATATTATATCGATAAAAAAATTACTCGGGCACTCCTTTATCCAAACCACGATGGTTTATTTACATGTGGTGATGATGGACAAAAAAGTTGTCTTTTCACCATTGGATACGCTATTTGTTAAACAGGAAAACAACGCTCACAAAGAAAGCCGACAACCCTTTCATCATGAAAATCAGTTTTACCAGAACATTCTGCAGAAGTGCGCTCCGGACCGACTCCAACAAATAACAAAGTAAAATAGGCAGTTTGAATTTTCTTTTACATCAGCTGTATGAACGCTCTGACCCTTACTGCGGTTTATGAAATGTTGCCGTTTACAGAATCAAAAACCAGATCTTTGATTTTCCTAACGGATTGTTTGAATTCAATTTCTATCTTCGATTCTTAAATCAGTCACTCGGAAAATAATTTAACCACCATGGCAGCACTAAACCTGAACGTAAACGGCAAAAAGCAAATAGTAGACGTGGACCCCAACACCCCGGTGCTTTGGGTATTACGTGATCATTTGAATCTGGTAGGTACCAAGTATGGATGTGGTATCGCTCAATGTGGTGCCTGCACCATTCATCTTGATGGCGTTGCTGTGCGCTCGTGCCAGTTGCCGGTTTCGGTAATCGGAGAAAAGTCGATCACCACCATTGAAGGACTATCGGAGAGCGCTGATCATCCCGTGCAGCAAGCATGGCTCGAACACGATGTGCCTCAATGTGGCTATTGCCAAGCTGGACAGATCATGACGGCTGCGGCATTTCTCAAGGAGCATCCTAATCCAAGCGATGAAGAAATTGAAACCGCCATGAACGGTAACCTTTGTCGTTGTGGCACATACCTGCGGATTAAAGCGGCAGTTAAAACAGCAGCGGCTAAATCATAATCACCTTAACTCGAATTCCATGACAATCATAAAAACGAATATTAACCGAAGATCATTTTTGAAAGCTTCTGCACTGGCAGGTGGTGGCATGATGCTCAGCTTTAGCTGGCTGGCCGGTTGTACGCCTACAACAGAAGAAGCTTTGGCGCTTCCTAAAGAATGGTTTGAGTTGAACAGCTATATTAAAATTGGTGACAATGGAGCCATCACACTCATGTCTCCTAATCCTGAATTCGGCTCGAATGTGAAAACGTCCATGCCCATGATCCTTGCCGATGAATTGGATGTGGACTGGAAAAAAGTAACGGTTGAACAAGCTGACTTTTATCCTGAGCGATTCAACCGACAATTTACAGGTGGCAGTATGGGCATCCTGCTTGCCTGGAAGCCCCTTCGCGCAGCAGGCGCCACCGCGCGACAAATGCTGGTGAATGCTGCAGCTCAACAATGGAGTGTGCCTGCCGCAGAAATTACCACTGAGGCGGGAATGCTTCATCACAAAGCCAGCGGTAAAACGGCAGGCTATGGCGAGGTGGCTTCACTTGCAGCCAGGCTTGCTGTGCCCGAAGAGGTAGCATTAAAAGAGATTAAAGATTTTAAAATCATAGGCTCTTCCAAAAAGAATGTGGATGGAACCGACATCGTATCAGGCAAACCTTTGTTTGGTATCGATTATAAGCAGGAGGGAATGTTGGTTGCTATGATTGCCCATCCTCCGGCATTTGGACTGAAAGTAAAATCCGTGGACGATAGTGCTGCACGTTCAATGCCCGGCATTAAGGATGTATTTATTTTTAAAACATTGGCTGATGACTATGAGCGAAATGGTTTTGACACTACCACATTTACCGAGTTGGTAGCTGTAGTGGGAAATTCTACCTGGGAAGTAATGAATGCGAAGAAAGCATTGAAGATTGAGTGGGAGAAAAAGGCGGATCAACAGGTAGTGGTTAATGGATGGGGTGGTAAGAAGACTGAAGTAATTCCGGGAGGTCTGGAGAGTACGATGACGCATAAGACCTTGATGGATGAGATGTCGAAGAAGAAAGCAAGCATACTTCGAAAAGATGGAGATCCTGAAGCTGCATTTAAGCGTGCGGCTAAAATTCTTGAGCGCACCTATTCAGCTCCATACCTGGCTCATAATACGATGGAGCCGGTGAACTGTTTTGCACATGTTACTGCTGATAAAGCGGAACTGTACGGACCTATTCAGGCACCTGAGTTTATACGCAATACCATTGCTGCCCGTATTGGTATTCCAAAAGAAAACATTCATATCAAGCTGGCACGCATGGGTGGTGGTTTTGGTTTGCGTGCCTACGGCCATCACATGGTGGAGGCTGCGGTTATTTCTCAAAAAGTGAAAGCACCCATTAAGATGGTGTACACCCGTGAAGATGATATGACTTATGGTATCTATCGTCCTACCTACACGGCAACGTATCGCGCTGCGTTAGATAAAGAAAATAATCTGATCGCCTTTCACGTGAAAGGTGGTGGTATTCCGGAACATGCCGTGCATGCTATGCGCTTTCCGGCTGGCGCTGTGGATAATTATCTAGCCGAAGGATGGTCATTGGATAGTAATATTACGATTGGCGCTTTCCGTGCTCCGGGATCCAATTTCATTGCCGGTGCAGAGCAATCTTTTTTAGACGAATTAGCCGAGCTGGCTGGCAAAGATCCTATTGAGTTTCGTCTGGAACTATTGGAACGCTCGAAAACAAAACCCGTAGGTGAGAAAAATGATTATGATCCGGATCGATATGCCGGTGTATTAAAACTCGTGAAAGAAAAATCGCAGTGGAGCGAGCCACAACCTAATGTGCACCGCGGAGTGTCTGCTTATTTCTGTCATAACACGTATGTAGCGGAAGTTATCGATCTGGAGATTACGAATAATAAGCCGGTGGTGAAGAAAGTGTTTGCTGCGGTAGACTGTGGTATTGTTGTTAACCCTGATGCTGCTATAAACATGGGTGAAGGTGCCATTGTTGATGGAATCGGCAATGCATTTTTTGGTGAGATGACGTTTGTAGAAGGAGTGCCTCAGAAAAATAACTTTGATAAATATCGAATGATCAGGCAGAAGGAAGCCCCCCGATCTATAGAAGTACATTTCTTGAAAAACGAAAAAGATCCTTCTGGCCTGGGTGAGCCTTTGTTTCCTCCCGTTTTTGCTGCATTGGCCAATGCCCTATACAAGGCAAAAGGTAAACGATATTATCAGCAACCATTCTTAGCCGAAGATATTACCATCGGTTAAACATCATTCGCCTGATCACTTTAAAAGGTCAGGCGATTTTTTTCATCTACTGTTTCCGATATTCTCTATCAGTTATGACGAATGTGTCCCGTCCTGAAATAGCGATGCAATAAAAGTAACGTTATTCTTACTATCAAGCATCGCAAATTTATTAGTGCTGAAGTAGACCTCACCCGGGCGGAGGAAGTTTTTAATTCGTACGTGATAGAATTGCCCGTTTCCACTACTTCCTGATCTGCCTTCACCAGTTGGCGGCCAATTCACCATCAAATATTTCATGTACCGTTTTCTTATTCAGGTTTTCCAGAGTTTCATTAAACGTGTTGAGCAAGGCCCTGATGCCCATGGTGTATACACCATCTAATCCTTTCACTAAGATCAAACCATCGGTATGGTCAAAAATATTTTTTAACAATTGCTTGCGCTCGGCCAGTTTTTTAAGTTCGCTCACGAATGATCACTTCCAGGTTTTCATTTACCTTCTCTAATGCATCTTCTGCCTGCGTGCGCTTTTTGTCAATACGGTTCAATATAGGTGCCTTGATTTAGATGAGCAGAAACCCAATCACAATGAAGGATAAGGTGAATAGGGCTGAACCCACTTCATCGGTTACCAATCCCTTTTTATGCAAGGCTAACTCCGCCACACTTAAACCAACCACCGCGATCACCAACCGGGAAAATAATCGAAAGATGGTTTTATTCCCGATTCTATCCGATGAAAAGTACTTCATCATTCCAATGTTGGGGTTTAAGAAGGAGATGTTGATGGAGTTCATGAAGATGAGCAAAGCCGAATGGATTGATATCGATGTGAACAAAGAATAATTATACAGGAGGGGTACATTTAATAAATAACCAATGATGGCGATAAATGAAATCAGGGCCGCCAAATGTATAATTACTTGGTGTACCAAATGAAAGACGGACTTGCACATGGCTAGTAGCACAATGCTGATCATGACCGAGCACACTTCGGTTGATTGAGCTATTCTGCCAGGCCGCGAGCCATTGAGCACGTGAGTATGCCTGACAAATAATTCATCAATATGCAATTCCATCGCTGCGATGTCCTGAATGAGCGAAATGGTGCAATAGCTTACAATGACCGTAATAAAAACCAATTGCAGGCGAGGATATTGATCGATGGTAAGCAAATACGTGGTGGTGCCCAACAGGATAAAACTCAACGCGATATTGAATTTCATGGAAGGCAGATCGGGCACGATGGAAGTGAGTACAAGCAATTTAGCGAGCCAGCCGATACAGACCATCCCGCCAATAAGGATGGTGATGATGGCGAACAGAGAATTTTTACTGTTCTGCATAAGGGTCAACAAAGTATGCCATTGACCGTGGTGGAATTGGCAGTGCGCGCCACCCTCATAATGAATGATCAGAAATAAAAAAAGCTACCTGAATGAACAGGTAGCTCTTCGTCTATAGTTGGCTTAATCCCACAACCGTATGTCGTGGCCTTTAAATTTACAAAAAATTGTCACACTCAGTCACGGTGAAGGTAGATTATGGTAAAAATTATTTTTTCTTAAAACGAAACGCGCTGAACATCTTATGAAAGATATCTGAATTTTGATAGATGCCTGAAAATTGTTCGGCCCCCGGGCCATAAGCAAATACGGGTATCATCACCCCTGTGTGATTGCTGGTAGTAAACTTTCCTTCAACAGCACCCGTGCTGATGTTGCCTGCCACAAGCGAAAGGCCTCCGGTCTCATGATCGGCAGTGATGATCACCAGGGTGTTGCCATCGTTGCGGGCAAATTCAATCACCTTGCCAATGGCATGATCAAAGTCAATCATCTCGTCAACGATGTATTGCATATTGTTATTGTGGCCGCCCCAATCGATTTGCGATCCTTCAATCATCAGAAACATTCCTTTCTTGTTGGTATTCAAAAGTTGAATAGCTGCCTCCGTGGATTTCACCAACTCATCACCACGGCCATCTGAAAACCGGGCCTGATGTTCATCGGCCAGAAATGCTGCGAGCTTACCCGAGGTTACCTGCTGCACTTCTGCCATGGAGTTGGCAATGTGATAGCCTCTTGCTTTTAATGAATCGTTGAGATTCAGACCGTCCTTACGTTGTGTAAAAAATTTGCGGCCGCCTCCGATGAAGACATCCACATCGGTGTTCAGAAAATCCAAGGCAATATTTTCGTCCAGCGATCGCGAAGATTGGTGCGAAATAAAACTGGCTGGTGTTGCGTGGGTGATCGAGCATGTGGCGACTAGCCCAGTTGCAAGACCATGTTGCTCAGCCATTTCAAGAATGGTGGGTATTGGTTTTCCGTTGGCATCTACACCAATGGCTCCGTTATAGGTTTTTTGTCCGCAGGCAAAAGCAGTGGCGCCAGCGGCAGAGTCGGTCACATAATTATCCGTGGCCGTGTTTTTATGAAAGCCAACCGTTGTGCATTGTTCCAGGTCTAGTTTGCCAAAATTACCAGTGAGCCCGGCATAAATTTGTGCGGCACCCATGCCATCGCCCACCATGAGGATAATATTTTTAGGATGCTTGCCACGCTTTTGAGCAACGCCAGCAATAGCGATAAAGAGAAACAGGCCAATAAGAAGAATATTTTTTTTGAACATGATTTTTATTTTTTCGGTGTAAAGATACCCTTGGCTCGTTGCCGGTTTGATAAATGTAAATTATCAAATCACCAAGAGATTGTGATCAACATTTCCAGATACGGTAGTGTGATGGTGCTGCTTTATTGTCAGCTTATCTTTTCTTATAGTTCCTCGGTCAGGAGTTCATTCTTTGATGTTGATTTCTTTTGATTGGTAGAGATGAAGCGCCTGTTTTAAAATCATTTTGATGGTTCTGATGGGTAGATCTTTAGTGGGATCGAATAGCATGATTTTCATGCGCGCTCTTTTTTCAATGATCAGATCGGGGTGATCAAGGTGCTTGCCTTCAACCATGCCGATGTATGGTTGAAGGTATTTTTTATGAACCCACAAATAGCAAAACATTTTACCCTTATAACAGAAAAATGGCATTCCGTATTTCCAGGTGCTGGTGATTTCGCGGTCGTGCGACAGGATAATTTCGCGCAATGCAAGCAAGAAACTCTTTATGGGCTCTTCCTTTTGTAAGTAGAAATTATCCAGTGCGTTTTTCATTTTTAGTTAACCTTAATGGCTATGCCGAAATTCGGCATGAATGCGCATTCACTTTTGCCGATTGGTTTGCTCATCAGTATGTTTTAAGCATGTGTGTGCGTATCACTTCCTCAGCCTGGCCATGTCTGCTTCAGCGGCAATAAATCCAAAGGCAGAAAAGTGTTTGCCATTCATTACCCGATCAAAAATTTCTACCGCGTGGCTGCTGTCGCCCTGGTATAGATACCAATTGCCAACGCCATAACCTTGTGTAGCCAATGCGAGATCTGCGTCTTCGCTGGAGGTATTCACCGATAAAACGGAATCCACCGGCAGCTTACCCTTATAGAGATTGAGTCGGTTGAAGTACGAATCATTTTCGATGATGATCATGGTGTTGTTAATCATGGTCAGTAGTTTTCTGGCTTCTTGTTTTTTTCCTTCGCGGCAATACGTCATGTAAAGCCAATCTACCGTGGCGGTGATGAGGTCATCGTTGTTGGATACATTCATGCATTCCAGATACGCTTCCTCGGCAAGGTCGTATTCACTTTTCAGATAATGCGCCAGCCCCAGGTGATACCACACGTTAAACTGCGTGCTGGAGAGCGGTTGATTTAATTTGTTGGGTTGACCGTCTGGTTCAATTTCCAAGGGTACGTCTTTCATTAGCTCAGCAGCTTTTTTTAAATCGGCAATGGCTGCATCAAATTTTCTTTGCGAGATATACCGATGGCCACGGTGGCGATATAGCCGATACGAGTTTGGATATAGATCGATGCCCTCACTAAAAATATTGATGGCTTCGTTGTAGCGGGTGAGGTAGGCTGTTCTTCTTCCTAGCCAGATATAATTTTCTTCGGATGGATCTTTGTCGAAAATTTTTCTAGCCACAGCCAGATTACTATCTAGTTTTGGATTTACTTCGGTAGGTGCAAAATACTCTTCGCCCAGGAGGGAATATACTTCTGGTTCTGCGGCTATGTTTTCGCTCGTGCTGCTGCAGGCGGCCGTGATCAATCCAAGTGCCGGAAAGAAAAGAGTTAAGAAAACAAACTTCATAGTCTAGCGTGATTTTGTTTATTAGACGATAAAGGAAGTTAATTAATGATCCTCATTGAACTTATTTAGGTCATTATTTTAGTTTTGCAACTCACCAAAAAGAAACCCGTATGAAAAAATTGATTTGCATAGCAGCGATGATTACCCTGATGTTCGGATTTACCGGAATGGCGATGGCACAAGAACAGGATCCTAAGCAAGAAAAAGAAATGAAAGAGAAGACCAGAGAGGAGAAGGAAGAAGCAGAGAAGAAGAAGGAAGGCAAGGAGATGAAAGAAAAAGATGGAAAAGAAGGAAAGTATATGAAGGAGCATGAAGGGCACGAATCAAAGGAGAAAGGAGAAAAAGAGGCAAAACGCGGGGAGGAGAATAAAGGTAAGGGCAAAGGAAAAGTTTCAGGAAAGGAGCAAGAACAAAAATCAGCTACCGAAGGAAAATCAAAAGAGAAAAAAGAGCAATCAGGCAGCAAGAAGAAAAAAGATTAATGTTGAAAAAGGCCCCTTTACCGGGGCCTTTTTATTTAATTCATGCCAGGCTGCTTTAATACAAAACCTGCTTTCGCTTTTTCCTGATCAACTATTTTCTTCACATCTTCCAATAACTTTTTAGCATCATAGATAATACCATCTTTCACGGTATACTTGATGCCACCTACGCGCTTCACGGTATTATCGTCCATAAGTTTAATCGCGCCCATGCCATTCAATGCCTGAAGGTTTTCTAATGGGTTTACATCGGTGATCGCGAAATCAGCAAGTTTACCAATTTCAACAGAACCAATTTCTTTATCCATACCCAATGCTTGCGCACCAAACAAGGTAGCCGAGCGAATGACTTCAAGAGGGTGAAACCCAGCTTCGCGCAACAATTCCATTTCTCTTACATAAGCAAATCCATAGAGTTGAAAGATAAATCCTGAGTCGGTGCCCACTGTTACCCGCCCACCGCGATTTTTATATTCATTCACGAAAGTCATCCACAACCTGTAGTTTTCTTTCCACGCTACTTCTTGCTCGGTTCCCCACGAAAACCAATACGATCCGTGTGCAATGCGACTGGGTTGATAAAATGCCCACAACTGGGGAAGCGTATACACTTCGTGCCACTCGTGCCTGCGTGCCTTATGCAAATCGCGCGATGCTTCATAGATGTTGAAGGTAGGGTCGAGTGTGAAATCAAATTTCAATAATGAATCCATCAACGCATTCCACTTGGGAGTGAATGGAGCGGCAGCTTGTTTCCAAAGTTTGCCGGCTTCCTCAAAACGATGTTGTTCGTTGGAATAGTTATACGATAAAGGATAATCCTGAATGGTGTTATTATCCAACATCGCTTCGGGTAAACCATACCAGTGCTCCATGGATGTCATGCCGGCACGTGCAGAATGAAACACATTCCAGCGGGCAACACCAAGTTGCGCATGATGGCTGGTGGAGCGCAAGCCAAGTCTTTTGTTTTCACGAATGGCAGCTTCCATAATGTCAGGCGCAGCCCCAAAGAATTTAATTCCATCAGCGCCCTTCGCTTTATTTTCATTTACCCAGGCACGTGCTTGCTCTGGTGAGCGAATGGGTTCTTTAGCACCTGAACCAAATGAAACATACGCTTTGATACGCGGAGCGGTAATCAGATTTTTTTCACTCTTCGCTTTTTGATCGAGCACCCAATCCACACCATTACCCGAGCCGGGTTCTTTCACGGTTGTTACACCGTGTGCCATCCAAAGCTTGAACACATATTCCGCAAAGGGAGCTTGGTTGCCACCGATATGTCCGTGCATATCTACAAAGCCGGGCATCAGGTACATTCCTTCGCAGTTAAGTTCTTTGCCACCGGCCTCGAGCTTAGGTCTGTTCGAGGTGTTTACCATGCCAGGCGTAGGCAACCCAATACTTGCGATACTAACGATGCGATTCTGTTTTACTACAATATCAACAGGACCTACCGGAGGTGCACCGGTGCCATCAATCAGCATTACACCGCGGATGATTAATTGTGTATAAGGACCATCGCCTTCTTTTACTTCCGGTGCTTTTGCAACTTGAGCCATTAGCCCGGTGGAAACGAAAAGACTAAAAATCAGAAATATCTTTCTCATGCATTAGAAATTAGTTTCGGAAAGTAAGTATTTTCAAAATGCAAAACTATGTAGGTAACAGGAGCACCGATAAAACTATGACAAGAGGCAAATGAGAACGTGGATAAAGATCGTATTGGCGCTCATCATCCTGATGGCTGTGGCATTGGGGGTGTGGTTCTTTTTATTCAGCAAGCCTATTCGCCCGGTTGAGCCGATTCGATCTGCGCTCGATTCTAGCCTGATCGTGCCGGTGTCGACCATGCGCATCCCGATAGAATTTCAATTGAAGGATCTGGAGAAGATGGTCAACACGAAATTGAAAGGAGTCTTTATTAAGGAGTGGCTTGCCGTTGGCGATAAGAAGAAGGACAGTATTTATTTAGAGTTGGAGCGCACCAACCCAATCCGTTTTGCGTGGACGCCCGGTGAGCTATCAGCGAAGGTTCCTTTGCGGATCAGCTTTCGCTTTAAGAAGAAAGCCATAGGTATTCGCATACAAAATGAAAAACCGATTGTAGCAGAAGTGATTCTAAATCTGAAATCAAAAATTAATCTGGATGATGGTTGGGGAATAAATTCCACCACTACATTAGAAGGAATAGTTTGGGAGATGGAGCCCTCCATTAAAATTGCCTTCGTTCAGGTTAACCTGCGCAAAGTTGCTGATAACTACCTGGAAAAAAATCAAAACAAGATCACGCGCAAGTTTGATTCTCTTTCGCACGAGTTGCTCGACACGAGACAGATCGTGCAGAGAATTTGGAACGATATCCAGAAGCCCATCATCCTCAAAAAAACACAACCGCAGATCGGTTTGTCAGCACATGCCGAAGAACTAATATCGCGATGGACTGCCAACGCAGAAGGAAATATTTCTGGAATGATCACGCTGAAGGCGAAAGTATATGCCTGGTTTGGAGAACCTGAAGTCTATGAGAATGTTCCAATACCCAAACATAAGTATGCCGGAAAGCAGATGAGGCTTTCCTTTCTCGTTATAAAATCAAGGAAAAGAGCCAAATTAAAACATGCTAGTTTAAAATAGTTTATAAATAACTTGACTGCTTAGTTTGTCTTTGCCTATATTCATATTGTATTAAATCTGGAAATTTATGTTAAAGGTTTTTTCGATTTCAATAAGTTTATCCTGTTTGATTCTATTAATAAATTTTGGATGCGATAATTGTGGTCAAAATACTGAAGAGTTATTCGTTGAAACCATCCCTCTTTATGTAGAGACAGTTAATAACTCTTGCAGAGTAATAAACGCTGACAGTATTAAAAATGGAAAATCAGTAGATTTAATAATTACCAAAACAGACGATTATATAAACCATGTCAAATGTGTTAATGATACTCCATCGGTTAATTTTGAAAACCACACACTCTTAGCTGGTAAAATTTATTGGCCAACTTGTGCAAAAATAAATGGTCAAACACTATTTAAGACATGTGATGGATATCATCTAGTAACATATATCAAAACGGATATATCAGGCGGAGTGCTTTGTGGTGGAGAATCAATATTATATTACTTCCTCCTTATTAATAAACAATCAATTGGAAATATCTCTTATGAAAACAAAGAAACTTTGTAGCTTGACGAAAAAGGTGATTTTTTTGTCCTATTGACAACAAATTTATTTTCACAAGATTTTTATTCCGCATATCAGAATAAGAAAATTCCTTATAATTTGTCCTTGAAAAAATTCATTGTAAAATTTTCTAAAGAAGCACCGAATTTAAATGAATTGATCAGTGCAAAAACCAACAAACATTTTAAGCCAATTCCACTATATAAAGACTTCTATGTAGTAACTCCAAGTGAAATGATGACAAAATCAGAAATGAGATTACTTCATTCTGAATTTAAAGAAAATGAAAATATTGAATTTATTGCTCCTTATCTTGAGAATGGTGATATTGTTGCTGCAATAACAAATGAATTTATTGTTGGCCTAAATAAATCATCCGATATAATTACTTTAGAAGATTTTTGTAAAACTAATGATTGCAAAATTGAAAAAAGATATGAGTATGATGAGCGAGTATATATTGTTTCAATCAAAAAGCACGCAAAGAAAAATTCTATTGAAATAGCATTTGATGCTTCACAATCCGGTTTATTTCGTTATGCTGAACCAAATTTTTAAATTGATTTTGGCTTTGGTACGAATGATCCAGCTTTCAACAGCCAATGGGCTCTTAATAGCATGAATGTGCCTGCCGCATGGGCAGTAACGGCAGGTTGTAACACCGTGCGAGTAGCAATACTTGATAATGGAGTGGAATTGAGTCATCCTGATTTGGCAGGAAATCTGCTTCCTGGTTTTGATGCAACTGGTGGTGGAAATAATGGCAATGCCACTGGCACAGGGGCCTTTGATGCCCATGGTACAAACTGTGCAGGGATTGTTGCGGCTACTGCAAATAATGGTATGGGAGTAGCAGGTGTGGCTCACAATTCGAGAATTGTTCCAGTAAAAGTTGGTAGCGGGCAAACTCTGGATTTCCAAGCTATGGCTGCTGGAATTGATTGGTTGACAGTGAACAATTTCGCGGACATTGTAAACATCTCCGCGGGAACAATTGGGGCTAGTAACCAGTTAGTAACCGATGAAATAAATAGAGCAACATCAATTGGGCGTAATGGTCTAGGGATTGTGTTTTTTGCCATTACTCAGAATAATTCTTCTGGAACAGTCGCATATCCCGCAATACTTCAAAATGTTATTGCCGTTGGTTCCTTGGATCAAAGTAACACAAGGGTTTCTACCTCAAACTATGGGACAGGTTTAGATGTAGTTGCACCTGGTAGTTGCATCTATACTACTGATCTGCAAGGTTCTGCAGGCCAAACATCTAATGACTATTGGACATGTTTCAGCGGGACGTCAGCGGCCTCTCCTAATGCGGCAGGAGTTATGGCCCTTATATT